>JANNEU010000053.1:0-13844 GCA_031379035.1 Hyphomicrobiaceae bacterium
AGCGCGGCATCGTCGTCCCGCTCGCCGTCGGACAACGCCGTCGCCGACAAGTCTGCTGGCTCAACATGCGCCAGGTCGTTGCGGCCAAGATACGACACCGCCAGCTCGCGGAAGATATAATCAAGCACGCTGGTGGCGTTCTTGATCGTATCGTTGCCCTGCACGAGGCCCGCCGGTTCAAAGCGCGTGAACGTGAAGGCATCGACATACTCATCGAGCGGCACGCCGTATTGCAGACCCAACGAGATGGCGATGGCAAAGTTGTTCATCAACGAACGGAACGCGGCGCCTTCCTTGTGCATGTCGATGAAGATCTCACCAATGCGGCCGTCCTCATATTCACCCGTTGTGAGGTACACTTTATGCCCGCCAACGCTGGCTTTCTGCGTGTAACCCTTGCGGCGGCCGGGCAGTTTGTCGCGGCTGCGATCCCGCTCGATGATGCGCTCGACGATCCGTTCGGCCATCACCGTTGCGCGCACGTTGAGCGGCGCTGCAGCCAGCGTCTCGGCCACATCCGCAGCTTCGTCCTCGTCGTCCGACAGCAGCTGCGAGTTGAGCGGCTGTGAGAGTTTCGAGCCATCGCGGTAGAGCGCGTTGGCCTTGATCGCCAGCTTCCACGACAGCATGTAGGACTGCTTGCAATCCTCCACCGTCGCGTCGTTCGGCATATTGATCGTCTTGGAAATCGCACCCGAGATGAAAGGCTGCGACGCCGCCATCATGCGGATGTGGCTTTCGACCGATAGATACCGCTTGCCCTTGCGGCCGCACGGATTGGCGCAGTCGAACACCGAGAGGTGTTCGGCCTTCAGGAACGGCGCACCTTCCAAGGTCATCGCACCGCACACATGCTCGTTGGCCGCTTCGATATCAGCCTTCGAGAAGCCGAGGAAGGGCAACAGCTCGAACGCTGGATCATCCAGTTTCGCGGCCGGAACCTTCAGCTGGTTCACCAGGAACTCTTCGCCCAGCGCCCACTTGTTGAACACGAACTTGATGTCGAAGGCACTCTTGAGGCCGCCTTCGAGTTTGGCCAAGGCTTCGTCCGTGAAGCCTTTGTTCTTCAGGGTCGAGTGGTTGATCGCCGGCGCTTGACGCATCGAGCCGTGACCGACCGCGTAGGCCTCGATCTCGGCCAGTTGCGCCTCGCCATAGCCGAGCGTGCGCAGGGCTTCCGGGACCGCCTGGTTGATGATTTTGAAGTAGCCGCCACCGGCCAGTTTCTTGAACTTCACCAGTGCGAAGTCCGGCTCGATGCCGGTCGTGTCGCAATCCATCACCAGACCGATCGTGCCGGTTGGGGCGACGACGCTGGACTGTGCGTTGCGGAAGCCATGCGCTTGTCCGAGCTCGATGGCACGATCCCAGGCGCGGCGCGCAGCGGCCACCAACTCCCGGTCCGGGCACGACGCATGATCGAGCGGCACTGGCAGTACCGATAGCTTCTCATAGCCGTCAGCTTGGCCGTAAGCGGCGCGACGGTGATTGCGGATGACACGCAGCATGTCCTGGCTGTTGTCAGCGTAACCGGGGAACGGCCCCAGCTCGCGCGCCATTTCGGCCGACGTTGTATACGACACGCCCGTCATAACGGCTGAGATGGCACCGCAGATGGCGCGGCCTTCGGTCGAGTCGTAGCCGATGCCTGACGCCATCAAAAGCCCGCCGATGTTGGCAAAACCAATGCCGAGCGTGCGATAGCGATAGCTCCGTTCTGCGATCTGGCGGGATGGGAACTGTGCCATCATCACCGAGATTTCGAGCACGATCGTCCACAGGCGGCAGCTGTGCTCGAAGGATGCCACATCGAACGCGCCAGCACCCTTCTGGAAGCGCATCAGATTGAGTGAGGCCAGGTTGCATGCGGTATCGTCGAGGAACATGTACTCCGAGCACGGGTTCGAGGCGCGGATCGGGCCGGACTTCGGGCAGGTGTGCCAGTCGTTGATGGTGGTGTGGAATTGAATGCCGGGATCAGCCGACGCCCACGCCGCATGGCCGATTTTTTCCCACAGATCGCGGGCTTTCAGCGTCTTGATGGTCTTGCCGGTCGTGCGCGCGGTCAGGTTCCAATCGCCGTCATTATTGACGGCGTCGAGGAACGCGTCGGTGACGCGCACGGAGTTGTTGGAGTTCTGGCCCGAAACTGTCAGATAGGCTTCGCTGTCCCAATCGGTGTCGTAGGCCGCAAAGTCGATATCCTTGTAGCCCTGCTGCGCGAACTGGATCACGCGGCGGATATAGTTGTCCGGCACCAGATCGCGGCGCGCATCTTTGATGGCTGCCTTGAGTTTGGGGTTTCGGGCTGCATCGAAGCACGCGTCGCCTTCAGCTTCGCAGTTCACGCAGGCTTTGATGATCGCCTTCAAACGCTTGTGACAGATCTTGGAGCCGGTCACGAGGGCCGCGACTTTCTGCTCTTCCTTCACTTTCCAGTCGATATAGGTCTCGATATCGGGATGGTCGACGTCGACGACCACCATCTTGGCCGCGCGCCGCGTTGTGCCGCCCGACTTGATGGCACCCGCCGCGCGGTCGCCGATCTTGAGGAAGCTCATCAGGCCCGACGACTTGCCGCCGCCGCCGAGCTTCTCATTCTCGCCGCGCAGGCTGGAGAAGTTCGAACCCGTACCCGAGCCGTACTTGAACAGGCGTGCTTCACGGACCCACAGATCCATAATGCCGTTTTCGTTGACGAGATCATCGTCCACAGACTGAATGAAGCAGGCATGCGGCTGCGGATGCTCGTAAGCCGACTCAGACCGCGTTAGCTGACCGGTGCGGTAGTCGACGTAGTGGTGACCTTGGCCGGGGCCATCAATGCCGTAGGCCCAATGCATGCCGGTGTTGAACCACTGCGGGCTGTTGGGCGCTGCGTACTGCATCGCCAGCATGTAACGGTGCTCGTCAAAGAAGGCGCGGGCATCGTCCTCAGTCGTGAAGTAGCCGCCCTTCCAGCCCCAATAGCTCCACGTGCCGGCCAGGCGGTCAAACACCTGGCGCGAATCCGTCTCGCCACCCGAACGTTCACCAGCGGGCAGTTCAGCAAGTGCTTTGTCGTCGGCGACCGAGCGCCAGAGCCATGATGGCACTTGCGTTTCTTCAACTTTTTTCAGACGGCGCGCAACGCCGGCCTTTCGGAAATACTTCTGCGCGAGAATGTCGGCCGCCACCTGGCTCCAATGCTCTGGGACCCCGAAATCAGCGCAGCGGAACACGACGGATCCATCCGGATTCTTGATCTCCGAGGTCGCCTGACGGAACGGAATGCTCGCGTAAGGTGACTTGCCTGCCTCGGTGAACCGCCGCGTAATTTTCATCTGAAGTGTCCCCGCATTCGCGTGTTGTTGTGGACGCACTCTGCCGCCGCCGTGATCGCGCAAAAACGCCATCACGCCGCCTGCGGCGCGCCCGCTCTGTAAATCGTTGTCACTGGATGCGGATCGTGAAATCCGCTCTCGATCCCGGGCTGCACACTCGGCGCCACCGGACCGCTACACAAAAGCTACACATACTCAGTCCGCTGCGCACTCCGCCGTCACAACACGCCCGTAAGGGAGCGAGAACTTAAGCCGACTGAAACAATCGACTGCGGCGTGCAGTGCTCGGCACCACGAACTGTGACCAATGTGTGCCCGATTCGAATGCCCGCTGTACAGGCCTCGGCACGAGGTCTTGTAGATTGCAGCGCCACCTCACCACTAGATGTAGATTTTGCCATCCAGTGCCGCATAACCTGTGCATGAGTCGCAGCCAAGCATTTCAGCCAGCGCGGTTTTTCCGTTTCGCGATGCGCCTGCAAGCGTGTGGAGAACTTTGCAGAACTCTCCGCATGCATCAGCAAGGCGTTTTGGGGGTGCTTTGATTGAACGCACGTGTTGCTGATTTGCCAACCCGTTCAGTCCGCATTTTCACCCGACCGGTGGTGCCAACGGATAGTCCACGCGCACCAGATACAGTCCCGACGGTGGCGTCACTGGTCCGCAGCGCGACCGGTCGCGCGCTGCGAGTGCGGCGCTCAGATCATCCGCCGTCCACTTACCTTCGCCTACCATCTTCAAACTACCGACCATGGAGCGCACCTGGTTGTGCATGAACGAGCGCGACGACGCCTCGATGCGGATTTCCTCGCCGTGCGTGGTGACGCTAAAGCGATCCAAAGTCTTGATCGGTGACTTCGCCTGGCAACCGGCCGCGCGGAAGGTTGTGAAATCATGCCTGCCTTCGAGCCGCGGCGCTGCGTTGGCCATGGCGCGTGCATCGAGCGGCTGCGGCACCCACCAGACGCGGAACTTATCCACGGCCGGCGGCGCACGCCGCGCCAGGATGCGGAACAGATAGTGCCGACCGATCGCCGAGAACCTGGCGTCGAACGTCTCTGGCACCGCCGCCACGTCCAGCACCGCGATGGGATCGGGCCGCACGTGATAATTGATCGCCTCGCGGATGACGTGCAGCGGATACGCCTTTGGCAGATCGACATGGGCGACTTGACCCAACGCATGCACACCCGAATCAGTTCGTCCTGCGGCACGCACGTCGGCCAACGTGCCTGTCAGCTTCTGGATGGCCTCGTTCAACCGCCCTTGCACGCTCGGCCCGTCCGGCTGCGTCTGCCAGCCGAGGAAGGGCGTGCCGTCATATTCAAGGGTGAGGCGATAGCGGGGCATGGGGCGGGTCAAAGCTCGCGTGGGGTGCTCTCAAGAGCACTTCGGGTGTAACCGGGGGGCTGTTTATCGCGGATATGGCCCTATCGACAGTGGCAATTCCGGCCACAACTGGTAAATGGCGTGTCTCGCTTTAGGAAACTGCGCGCTCTGCGCTGCGCCGACATCCGCCCTGAACGGACCTCTCATGCCCGCCAAAGCCGCTGCTGCCCCTGCTTTCTCCACGCTCCCCGCGCTGCGCCCACGCGAGAGCTTCCAGGACATGATCCTGACGTTGCAGCAGTTCTGGGGCGCGCAAGGCTGCGTGGTGCTCCAGCCCTACGACATGGAGATGGGTGCTGGCACATTCCATCCCGCCACGACCTTGCGCGCGTTGGGCACGAAGCCTTGGAACGCCTGCTACGTGCAGCCCTCGCGGCGCCCCAAGGATGGCCGCTACGGCGAGAACCCCAACCGCATGCAGCACTACTATCAGTTCCAGGTGATCATGAAGCCGTCGCCGCCGGACATTCTCGATCTCTATTTGAAAAGCCTCGACGCCATCGGCATTGACACCAAGCTCAATGACATCCGGTTTGTGGAAGACGACTGGGAAAGCCCTACGCTTGGCGCGTGGGGGCTCGGCTGGGAAGTGTGGTGCAACGGCATGGAGGTGACGCAATTCACCTACTTCCAGCAAGTCGGCGGCTTTGATTGCAATCCGGTGTCGGGCGAAATCACCTATGGGCTAGAGCGCCTCGCCATGTACGTGCAGGGCGTCGATCGCGTCTGGGATCTGAACTTCAACGGCCGCAAGGATGCGCGCAAGCTCACCTATAATGACGTGTTTCAGCAGGCCGAGCAGGAATACTCGCGCTACAATTTCGAACACGCGAATACGGACGCGCTGCTGGCGCATTTCAAAGCCGCCGAAGCGGAGTGCAAATCATTGCTGGAAAAGGGCGCGGCTTATTTGGTGGCGCCTTCCGACTCCCCTGCGGGGAGCCGGCCGGAAGGCGCGGTTGGCAAGCACCTGATGGCGCTCCCCGCCTACGACCAGTGCATCAAAGCCAGCCACATCTTTAATCTGCTGGATGCGCGCGGTGTTATCTCGGTGACCGAGCGCCAGAGCTATATTCTGCGGGTGCGGGAGCTGGCGAAGGCTTGTTGCGGGGCATGGTTGAAGACGGAGGGCGGGGGCGGTTAAGTTCGCCGGGCCCAACAGGCGGCTGCAATGGCTGCGCAGGCGACGCCGGAGAGCGTATGAAACGCAATGGCCGGCATTTTGCTGCCAGAACTGATAACGATGGCCGCATCGCCCCAACAGACGAGCGCGCCAAGTCCGCACCAGAGCGCAAGCGAACGCCACTCACGCAACGCTGCAAGGCCGAGAACGAGTGCCCCTAGCCACAGGTCGCGCAAGGCGACCACCATGTGGAGCTCTGTGCCAGTTGGCCTTGCGCCAACGCCAAAGAAACGCGCGGCTGCTTCAGGCCACAGTAAGAAGCGCACTCCGATCACGACAAGGGCTGCGCCCGCGGCAATCGTGAGACCAAGAACGATACGATCTGACGTTCGCATGCGAATTCCCCCGGCGCATGTCAGCACCCCATGGGACCAGCCCTAACACCTCTTGTCTCGCCTGACGATTACGCAGCGTCGGCGATGACGCGGTTGCGGCCTTCGCGTTTGGCGGCGTAGAGCGCTGTGTCAGCGCGCTTGTAGAGGGTGGTTGGCGTGTCGGTCGCAAAATCAACCGTCGCAACACCGACGCTGGCGGTGACACGCAGATCACCCGCGTCGCCCATCCGGAACGCATCCGCGGCAATGGCCGCCCGCAGCCGCTCGCCAATTTGGAAGGCCCGGTTGAGGTCCGTCTCTGGCATGATGATGACAAACTCTTCGCCACCAAGCCGGCACGCGAGATCGATTCCCCGTGTGTTGCGACGAAAGCGTACGGCGAACTCACGGAGCACCGCGTCGCCTGCGTCATGGCCATAGGTGTCGTTGACGCGCTTGAAGTGATCGATGTCGGCAATCAGCAGCGATAGGGGACGACCCGTCTCGTGCGCTTGCGTCACCAGCGTCGACAAATGCGTTTCCATGTAGCGCCGGTTGAAAAGTCCGGTGAGACCATCGGTGATGGCCATCTCGACGCTTTCTTCGATCCGGTTGCGCAAGATGTCAGAGTAGCGCTTACGGGTGATCTGTGTGCGCACGCGTGCGGCTAGCTCGTTCTTGTCGACCGGCAATGTCAAATAGTCGTTCACGCCCATGTCGAGGCCGCGCAGCAGGCGCGCTTGCTCGCCTTCGTCGACCATGATGATGATCGGCATATGGCGAATGCGATCCAGGCTGCGCACCTGCGAGCAGAGGCGCAAGCCGTCGGCATCTGTGAGCGCGAGCGAGACAATCATCAGGTCGTAGGGCACCTCGCCGGCACGGATGAGCGCTGCCTGCGGGTTGGGCTCGACGTCGACTTTATGGTTTGGTGCCAGCGTGTCGACGATGCGTTGTGCGGACCGCGGATGATCTTCAACCAGTAGAATTCGGCCGTTGTTACCCGCTTCTGCCCAATTGAGGAACGGCGATTGCGACAAGCCCATCTGCTGGCTGGTCGTGGCGCGCGCCATCATCTCGTCATTGAGCACCTTCAGACGGACGACGTTCTTGACGCGCGTGACGAGGGCCACGTCATCGACGGGCTTGCGGAGGAAATCGTCGGCACCGGCCTGTAGACCTGCGACGCGGTCGGAGGCTTGATCAAGCGCCGTCACCATAATAATTGGAACATGTTGGGTCTTCGCATTCCCCTTGATGCGGCGGGCGGTCTCAAAGCCGTCGATGCCGGGCATCATGACGTCGAGCAGCACGACATCGATGCGCTCGCGCGCCAGAACCTCAAGCGCTTCGTGCCCGCTGTAGGCGGTCAACACCTCGAAATACTCAGCTGTCAACCGAGCTTCGAGGAGCTTCACGTTGGCAATGATGTCGTCGACGACGAGAACGCGGGCGGTCATTTTATTCCTTCAGGCGCACAGTGCAGTTCTGGACGCGCAGATCACTTCACCTCGCCCGCGTACTTGCGGACGGTGGCGATAAAACTCTGGATGGCGATCGGCTTGGAGATGTAGGCCTCACAGCCGCCCTGCCGGATGCGTTGTTCGTCGCCCTTCATGGCGAAAGCCGTCACAGCGACGACTGGGATGCTGGCAAGCTCATCGTCGTCTTTGAGCCACTTGGTCACTTCGAGGCCCGAGACTTCCGGCAACTGAATATCCATTAGAATGAGGCTCGGCCGATGCTGGCGCGCGAGATCGAGCGCTTCCATCCCGCTGCGCGTTTCGACGGTTGTATAGCCGTAGGCCGCGAGCAGATCGCGAAACAGCTTCATATTGAGTTCGTTATCTTCGACGATCAACACCAGCGGAGCCTTGGCTCTGGCCGTGGCATCGCTCGACTCCGCCGCACCGGCCTGGGGCCGGGCCTGGATTGCAGAGGCTTTTTCCTGGTAGGTCATCGGGGGACGCACACCGGCTGCGCCCAGCGGATGGCATCCGCCGAGCTCTGTCTCATCGTCTCTCAACAGTGCGCCGGGACTGGTAAGAAATGCCTTAAGTTTGGCTCCGGCTTCGGCTACGAACGGACAATAAACTTGGCGAGGGAGTAGCAATGCGCCTCAAACAACCCAAGCCGCAACGGCTTGATCGCGCGGGAGCCGAAGCCTTGGCGGCCGAAGCGATGGCCTTCATCACCGCCGATGAAGCGCGCCTGAGCCGCTTTCTCGGCGACTCTGGCCTTGATCCGGGAACACTTGCGGCGGCACTTGCGAACGGCGGCGAGGGCGTGCTCGACGCTGCATTGGACTTCATTGTATCTGACGAAAGCCTGCTGTTGGTGTTCGCTAGCGAAGTTCGCCGCAAGCCCGAGGAAATCGTGGTTGCGCACGCCCTGTTGACCGGCCAGATCCATGACTGAGACGCGATCCTATTCGCTCGCCCCTGAGACCACATGACGTCCTCTTCTTCACCCATCGGCTTTCGTGCTGGCATTGACCTTGGTGGTACCAAGATTGCTGGGATTATGTTCGATGGGTCTGAGCGGGTCGTCGCCGAGACACGGTGCCTGTCGCCCCAAGGTGATTACGACGCGACGCTGGATGCCATTGCGGCCGTTGTGCGTGAACTCGAAGCCGCCGCCTGTGCTGCCGCGTCGGTTGGCATTGGCATGCCAGGCTGCGTCGCGCCCGCAACCGGCCGAGTGCAGAACGCCAATTCCACCTGGCTCAACGACAAACCGATCAAGACCGACATGGAGGCACGATTGGGCAGGCCCGTGCGGCTCGCAAACGACGCCAACTGCTTTGTGCTCTCAGAAGCCACCGACGGCGCAGCGGCGGGCGCGGGAGTCGTGTTCGGCGTCATCATCGGGACTGGCTGCGGCGGCGGCATCACAGTCGATGGTCGCCTCGTCAACGGACCGCGCGCGATCAGCGGCGAATGGGGCCACACGCCGCTGCCTTGGATGGAGGCCGACGAATTTGATCGCACACAGTGCTGGTGCGGCCGCAAGGGTTGTATCGAGACCTGGGTGTCTGGCACCGGACTTTCGCGCGATCATCAGCAGCAAACCGGCCGTGCATCGACGGGCGAGGAGATCGTTGCCTTGGCAGCAGCTGGCGATGTGTGCGCGCAGACCGCGCTTGACCGCCACGCGAGCCGGCTCGCACGCGGGCTCGCGATGATCTGCAACGTGCTGGACCCGCACGTGATCGTGCTGGGCGGTGGCTTGTCGCGATTAGGTCATCTCTACACAGCGCTACCCGAGCTGATGGCACCTTACATCCTTGCCGCCGACACCAGCGTGATCATCCGTCCACCGCAGTGGGGCGACGCCTCCGGCGTCCGCGGCGCGGCGCGGCTGTGGCCCTGATTTGTGTGCCCCTCAACGAAGGTCACAGGTGTGGCCGCAGCATCACTCGACGTGACCGGCTGCTTCACTTAAAAAGTTTCTGAAATCAGCCAGGAACCGTCATGCGGCCTACAGACGTTACCATACGACATGCGGCCTGCTTCTCGGTTGGCCTACTGATTGCCTCCTTTACGTGTGGCGTGGGGCAGGCAAAACCACTTGATGCGGAAGCGTGCGCGCAACTCAAGGCGCAGCGCGAGGCCATTGCTGCGACAGGTGCAGGTGACCTTGTTCGCGGTCGCCCTCCTGCCAATCGCGCCGATATCTCAGGCGAGCGCGCCAAACAAGTCCGCACCCTCATCAACCTCGATGGTCAGTTACGCTTCCGCTGCGGCATGGACCTGTTGTTGCCGACCCTCAAACCCGATCCGGTCGAAGAATTCGTCGATGCAGGCGATACCGCGGGCAGCGGCCGTCCGTCGCCGCGCGCACCCGTTGCGAAGAAGGCAAAGACCGTCAAGGCAACGCCTTCTTCGGCCGCTCAGCCAGCTGGAGCACCAGCAGCGGAGGGAACACCTGCGCCTGCGGCACCACGTTCGGCAGCGGCGATCAAGACGGGATCAACGCCGGAGCAAGCGGAGCCCGCTGCACCTAAGTCTGTTGCAAAGCAACGGTCCAAGTCCGAAGACGCTTATCGTGGACCACCAGGCGGTAATCCCAATGGCACGTCACTCGACAAGCAAGTTCCCAAACCGCAATAGGCCTCGCGACGCACTGTTTGATCGACACAAAAAGCAGGGCCACTGCATCACGCGATGCTGAGAGGCTGCACGTTCAATTCTGCCACTGCCGTGCTTTGCTCACGAGAAAATCCCGGAAAACCTGAACTTTTTTTGAGGTCTTCAGCTCTTCCGGATAAACAAAGAAAATCTGCATGTTCGGCAGCTCGACATCGCGCAGTACCGGCACCAAATCGGTCTCTTCGTTCGTCAGATAGTCCGGAATAACTCCAATCCCGATCCCAGCGCGGATCGCGTATTTCATCGCTATCACACTGTTAGCAGTATAGGCCGGCACACGCGGTGCCATGCCCTCCCTGCCGGCAATTTCCAGCGAGCGGATCGCGCTCAAGTGCGCTTGTGGAATGCCCGAATAAGACACGATACGGTGCTTATCAAGCGCCTCGAGCGACTGCGGCGCGCCGTGTTTCTTGATGTATTGCGCGCTGGCATAGGCGTGGATTTGCATGTGGAACAAAGGGCGTCGGATGAGATCGCCGTGCTGCGGCTCGCTAGCCCAGATCGCCACGTCGGCTTCGCGCATGGAGATGTCGAGTTGGCCTTCGGCGAGGATCAAGCTGACACGGATTTCGGGATAGGCGTCAAGAAATTCCCGCAGCCGTTGGGTGATCCACACTGTTCCAAGTCCGGTTGGTGCTGTCACGCGCAGTTCGCCGGCGGGCTTGGTGGTCGCGTCTGCCAACATCGTCTCAGCGGTTGCAAGTTTGTTGAGGATCTCGCTTGCTGTGCGAAACAGCATTTCACCCTGCTCGGTCAACACCAACCCACGCGCGTGCCGATGGAACAGCGCCACGCGCAGGTCCTTTTCCAGGGCTGAGACCTGCCGGCTGACCGCCGACTGGCTCATCCGGAGTGTGTCGCCCGCGTGCGTGAAGCTGCCCGCCTCAGCGGCCGCATGAAAGATACGAAGCTTGTCCCAGTCCATGTCGCCCCTGCGCATCAAATTTAAGTGCTTCCAGACAAGTATGCAGCGATTTTCCGTTCGTAAACGCGACCTGTAGGAACGTGCTGACTATTCCGCCGCTTTGACTGCGTGCGCGGAGGCGGCCAGATACTTTTCTGCTTCCAGGGCTGCCATGCAGCCCATGCCGGCAGCGGTAACAGCTTGGCGGAACGTCTCGTCCTTTACGTCACCAGCGGCGAATACGCCTGGGATGGAGGTGGCGGTCGAATCTGGTTTGGTGATCAGGTATTTCCCGCCGGTCATTTCAAGCTGGCCGGCGAAGAGTTCGGTCGCCGGCGCGTGCCCAATCGCGACGAACACGCCGTCTATTCTTCGCTCAGTGATGACACCTGTCTTGACGTTTTTGAGGCGCACACCTGTTACAGCCTTAGGTTCGCTAGAGCCGGTGATCTCTTCAATCGCACTATCCCAGACAACCTCGATTTTAGGGTTCTTGAACAGGCGGTCTTGCAGAATTTTTTCACCGCGGAAGCTGTCGCGGCGATGGACGACGGTGACCTTTTTCGCAAAATTGGTGAGAAAGATCGCCTCTTCGACGGCCGTGTTGCCACCGCCGACGACAACCACGTCCTTGCCCTTGTAGAAGAAGCCGTCGCAGGTTGCGCACGCGGACACGCCATGGCCCTGGAAGGCTTTTTCGCTTGGTAGATCGAGCCAGCGGGCCTGGGCCCCGGTGCAAATAATCAGCGCGTCGCAGCTGTAGATGTCGCCGCTGTCCCCGATGAGCCGGAACGGGCGCGTGCTGAGTTCGACCTTGGTGATGTGATCCATCACCATTTCGGTGCCAACATGCTCGGCCTGGCCGCGCATCTCGTCCATTAGCCAGGGACCCTGGATGACTTTGGCGAAGCCTGGATAGTTCTCAACGTCAGTGGTGATTGTCAGCTGGCCGCCAGGTTGGATGCCCTGGATCAGCATAGGTTTCAGCATGGCGCGGGCGGCATAGATGGCCGCAGTATAGCCGGCTGGGCCGGAGCCGAGGATGATAACTGAACGGTGGCGATTCTGGCTCATGAGGGGCTCTGTTGCAGGGAAGTTGCTGGGCCGAATGAGCAGGCCAGCCATGCGATGAAAAAGCTGTATCCGAGTCCGCAGGGTCGAGCCATGCGCTAAACGCATACATAGGAGATTTTTGCTGGATCGCAAGTGACTACACGAATGGCGCCGGTGACTTCATCTGAGTGCGTGTGTTGGCAAAGACACCATTCGCCGCTGCAAAAGCTAGCGACGGCTCAACGGCGCTTGAGAGCCGGACGGCCGTAGAGAGTGCAGGTGTAGCGGTAGGACGAGCTAAAGTACCCACACTGTGTTTTCCGCTTCTTCGCGCGCTGCCAGGACGGATCGAGGCGCGGGCAACTCTTCGCCACCGCTGCTGACCACTCCGCCGGTCCCTTCTGACGGACTGATCGTTGAACCTGCTTGGCCTCTGCACCGCGCGCAAACTCCCGCGACGTGTTCTGAAATACGCCCGCGCAGGTTTGCTCTTGGGCCTGAGCAGGGGCGGTGGTTGTGAGTTGTGAGAGGGCAAGGATCGCGAGCCCTGCCGGCAGAACCCAAAGACAGTGCATCATCGAACGCTCTCGATTAGTTTGCGGACTGATTGAGCAAAGCTGAGCGGCCGCCGAAGTGCAAGAGCGGGCGCAACCAGAGCGTTTGATTCCGGACGGCAATCGCACCGCGCGAGGTTTATGACGAAACGTCATTGATGGGGCGCGAGGGCTCTACTCACCGCCGCTGCTGCATCTGCCTACCCGTTGCGGCCCCCCCCACCGGATCCCGCGCGGGGTTTTCATAAATCTCACCAGTTTTAGGAACAGGCCGTCTCCCCCTACAGAAAAAGACCGCCCACTCTCGTGGACGGCCTTTTCGCGTGTCAGGGACGCTATTCGGTGCGTTCGATCACACCGGCATTTATGCCGGCACGTTCGCAGAGGTCGGCAGACGATGGTCCATCCGCTTCCGCTTGGTTTCGAGATAGCGCACGTTGTGCACGTTCGGTTTGCAGATCACGGGGATCTGCTCGACGACCGTGATGCCTTCAGCGCGCAACGCGTCGGTTTTGGCCGGGTTGTTGCTGAGAAGGCGGATGTGCGACATGCCGAGATCGAACAGGATATGGGCTGCAAGATCATATTCCCGCGCTTCGATGGGCATGCCCACCGCAACGTTGGCATCGACTGTGTCGTAACCCTGCTCTTGCAATGCATAGGCGCGAATCTTGGCGACGAGGCCAATGCCGCGACCTTCATGGTAAGGCAGGTAGATCAGGACGCCGAGCGGGGCTTTAGTGATCTTCTCGAGCGACGCTTGCAACTGCGGATAGCAGTCACATTTCAGCGAGTGAAAGATGTCGCCCGTCACGCACCCACTGTGGACGCGAACGTAGGGAAGCTCATTGACTGCCTGGCTCGCCCGGTTGATCAGGACGAACGCTTGATTGTGGGGGTCGGTACCCTGGTAGGCGCGAGCCTCCAGATGCAACTCCTCCCCGTTCAACTCGATGGGCAGCATGGTTTGTGC
>JANNEU010000055.1:0-12519 GCA_031379035.1 Hyphomicrobiaceae bacterium
ACCTTGGCTTTTTCCTCAGGCTTGTAGGTGGTGGTCACTAATGTTGAGCCGCCGAGGTAGCAGAAGTTCCAGCCGAGCCCGACCAGCACGTTGGCGATGACGAAGTTCTCAAAGCCGACACCGGCAAAATTGACCAGCGCGCAGCCGATCTCCAGCACCGCGCCGGTGGCGATGATGGGCAATATCCCGAAGCGATTGATCAGATGGCCAGTGAAGAACGACGGCAGGAACATCGCCACCACATGCCATTGGATGACGGTCGCGCTGTCGTTGAAATCGAAACCGCAGGCTTTCATGGCCAGTGGCGTTGCGCTCATGACCAAGGTCATGGTGGCAAAGCCGAACATCGATGACAGGATAGCGGTGATGAAGGCGGGCTGGCGTGCAATCTCGCGCATGGGCCGGCCACCGCGGCCGCTGTCGGCCGTCTTTTCGTGGGGGATATCGACCAGCTGCATGAGGATCAGCATGCCGAAGGCGAACAGACCCAGCACGGCATAGACGCCGGCGAACAGCATCGGGTTGAACAGATCGACCGCCCACTTGGCTGCTTGCGGGCCGAGGACACCAGCAAACACGCCGCCAGCCATCACCAGGGAGAGCGCCTTGGCGCGGAACGCGGGGGTGGCCGTATCGGCGGCGGCGAAGCGGTAGTGCCAGGCGAAGGCGCCGGAGCCGCCTTGCAGGAATGCGCCCACACAGAGCAGCAGGAATGACTGGCTCCAGATGCCCCAGAACGAAAGCGCGGCACCGAGAATGCCAAGGCAGGCACCCAGGCTGAAGCCGATGCGGCGGCCGACGCTGCCCATCAGCAGAGCTGCTGGCAGAGTGACCAGCATGAGCCCGAGATTGGTGAGGAAGATCGGCAGCGTCGCCCACGTTTTGTCCAGGCCGAGCATGGCATAGCCGGCCAGCGGCGTGGTGGCGATGCTCATCGTCTGGGTGGACTGGAACAGCACCAAGGCTACGGCCAGGATCGCCACGTTGCGATGCATCGGTGCAACCGGCGGCGAGGTCGGCGCTGGTGCCATCGTCATGAGAATGCTTTCCTACAGATCGCGGGGATTGTGCAACTCTGTACCTGCTGCACAGCGGTCCGTCACCTGTGCGCTTGAGGCAGGCGGCGAATACGGGCAAAGATCGTGAATAACACCACTCACGCCCACCAGGAGACAGCCATGGACCGCGACCTCAGAGACAAAGGCCTTGCCAATCGCAAGAAAGTTCTTGGTGCCGCGTATGTCGAGAAGTCCATGGCGTCAGCGGATGGTTTCAACGCGCCGTTCCAGGAAATTCTGAATGAATACTGCTGGGGCATGGCCTGGGGCGACGAGCGGTTGCCGCATAAGACGCGGTCAATGCTGAACATCGCACTGCTGGCCGGTCTCAATCGCATGCACGAATGGGAACTGCATCTGAAGGGAGCGCTCAACAATGGCGTCACCCGCGATGAGATCCAGGCGATCATCCATCACGTAGCGGTCTATGCCGGCGTGCCAGTCGGCGTCGAGTGCATGCGCATAGCCCGCAAGGTGTTCGCTGAAATTGATGGCGCAAAATGAGTGACGACGCATGAGCTACAAGCTCACATTTCTTGGTACGGGCTCATCCGGCGGTGTGCCGCGCATCGGGCATCATTGGGGTGCGGCGGACCGGACGAACCCCAAGAACCGGCGGCGGCGGTGTGCGGTGGTGGTATCGCGGCAAGGTCTGCATGGCACCACGACGGTGCTGGTCGATACGCCGCCGGACTTGCGCGACCAGTGCCTGGAGCGCGATGTCGTGCACGTGGATGGCGTGCTGTTCACGCACGATCATGCCGATCACACGCATGGCATCGATGATCTGCGCGTGTTCGCCATCAACGAGCGGCGGCGTGTCAATGTCTATATGGACGATGCGACGTGGGACAATCTGCTGATACGGTTTCGGTATTGTTTCGAGCAAAAGCCCGGTTCGGCCTACATGCCGATCTTGACGCGCCATCGCATTGCGCCGGGCGAGCCTGTGACGATCAACGGCAAGGGCGGACCGATTACGGCGATCCCTATTCTGCAGGATCACGGTGAGTTGCCGTCGCTCGGGTTCCGCTTCGGCAAGCTCGTCTATTCGCCAGATATTGTTGGCATTCCGGCGGAATCGGAAAGTGCCTTCGAAGGTCTCGATATGTGGATTGTTGATGCGCTCCGACCCATGCCGCATCCGAGCCATTGGAGTTTTAAGCAGGCCCTCGCACAGATTGAGCGTTTCAAGCCCAAGCAGGCACTGCTGACCCACATGCACGTCGATCTCGACTATGATGAGATGTGCCGCAAGCTGCCGAACCATGTGCGGCCGGCGTATGATGGATTGTCCGTTGAATTTGAAGGTTGATGCGCCATGCAAGTGATCCACGGTCATGATCATGTGCCGCGCAACGCGCGTGGTGCGGTTCTCGCCATTGGCAATTTCGACGGTGTGCATCGCGGGCATCAAGTGCTGCTGACAACCGCACGCGATGTCGGAAAAGCGCTCAAGGCACCGGCAGGCGTGCTCGCTTTCGAGCCGCATCCGCGCGCGCTGTTCCAGCCCGACCGCCCACACTTTCGCCTGACAACGATCACGCAGCGGATTGCGCTGTTCCAGCGCTTCGGGATGGATCTGGCAGTGGTGCTGCCGTTTGACCGTAAGCTGGCTGAGCTTTCCGCCGAGCACTTCATCGAACGCGTGCTGGTCGCCGGTCTTGGCATTAAACACACGGTGATCGGCTATGATTTTCATTTCGGAAAAGGCCGCGGCGGTTCGCCTGCGTCACTCGTGGCAGCCGGCCAGGAGATGGGCTTCGGCGTTACGATCGTTGATCCAGTGGCTGCGGGCGGCGAGGTATTCTCATCCAGCGCCATTCGCGCGGAATTGGCGCAAGGCGACGTGGACGGCGCCGCGGCGTTGCTCGGCCATACCTGGCGCGTCAGTGGCGAAGTCAAAGGCGGCGCCAAACGCGGCACCGGCATGGGTTATCCGACGGCCAACATTGGTCTCGCGCCGGGCACCGCGTTGGCGCACGGCATCTATGCCGTGAAAGTGCACGTGGGCGGCAAGGTCCATGACGGTGCTGCCTACCTCGGCACGCGACCGACATTCGACAACGGCGACGCCGTGCTTGAAACATTCCTACTGGACTTCGACGGCGATCTTTATGGCAAGACGATTGAACTGGAGTTCATCGGATTTATCCGCGGAGATCGCAAGTTCGACAGCATGGAAGCCCTCGTTGCGCAGATGGACAAGGATGTCGCGCGCACGCGGGAAGTGTTGGCCAACACCAACACATGAAACTGCGGAGCCATGGCTTCAATAGTCAGCAAGTTCACCAAGCCTCTACCCGCCACCTTACCAAATTCCGGTTTCCCGGAAAAAGCGCGCGCCAGCGCTTTTATCCGGGATCTTCACCAACCAGACGCGTAGCAAGCTGCTGCCGCTCATGAGGCTTCGACCACGTGAAGATCCCGGATCCGCTTCGGCGCGATAGTCGCGCCGCGGCGGTCCGGGAAACCAAAGCGGGGGAAACGTCCCTTAAACATCCAGGTCTTTCGCGAACGCGGCACGCTCTTGAATGAAGCGGAAGCGCGCTTCCGGTTTGGAGCCCATCAGTGCGTTGACCGCGTCCGTTGTCTCTACCTTCTGATCGCTGGCGACCTCGACCCGCAGCAGGATGCGGTTGCGCGCGTCCATTGTCGTCGACTTCAACTCCGACGCGTTCATCTCGCCCAGGCCTTTGAAGCGACCAATCTCGACCTTCGCATTGGCCGGAAACGCGCTGACCCGCAGCTCGTCGCGATGTTTCTCGTCGCGCGCGTAGACGGTCTTTGAGCCGTGCTTCAGCGAAAACAGGGGCGGCATCGCCAGATACAAGTGGTTGTTCTCGATCAGCTCCGGCATTTCCTGGAAGAAGAAAGTGATCAGCAGTGATGCGATATGCGCGCCGTCGATATCGGCGTCCGTCATGATGATCACGCGCTCATAGCGGAGATCATCGTCACGGTACTTGCTGCCCGTGCCGGCACCGAGCGCCTGGATCAGATCGGACAATAGCTGGTTTTGCGACAGCTTGGCTGACGTGGCGTTGGCGACGTTCAGGATCTTGCCACGCAATGGCAAAATGGCTTGGCGCTCGCGATCCCGTGCGCTTTTGGCCGAGCCGCCGGCGCTATCACCTTCGACAATGAAAATTTCCGTGCCGGAGGCGGTTTGGATTGAACAGTCGGCCAGCTTGCCAGGCAAGCGCAGCTTACGCGTCGCCGACTGGCGGCCCACTTCTTTTTCGCGGCGGCGCTTGAGGCGGTCTTCGGCCTGCTCGATCACCCATTCGAGCAACTTCTGCGCCTGCTGCGGCGCGTCCGTCAACCAATGATCGAACGCGTCTTTGATCGTGTTCTCAACGATGCGCTGCGCTTCCTGCGTCGCCAGCTTTTCCTTGGTCTGTCCCTGGAACTCTGGTTCGCGAATGAATACCGACAACATCGAAGCAGCCGTCGTCATGACGTCTTCCGCCGTGATCTGGCCGGATTTCTTGTTGCCGACCCGATCGCCGAATTCGCGCAAGCTCTTTGACAAAGCCGAACGCAGGCCGTTCTCGTGCGTGCCGCCTTCAGCTGTCGGGATGGTGTTGCAATAGGAGTTGGAGAAGCCATCCTCATCCGACACCCAGGCGATTGCCCATTCGACAGAGCCGTGGCCGCCGTCACGCTTCACGTTGCCGGCGAAGACGTCTTTGGTGACAAACGTCTGGCCCTCGATGGTGGAGAGCAGGTAGTCCTTCAAGCCGCCAGGGAAGTGGAACACCGCCTGCGGCAGCGTCTCGTCTTTGATCAGCGAGGGATCACAGAACCAGCGGATTTCTACGCCGCCGAACAGATAGGCTTTCGACCGCGCCATGCGCATCAGCCGCGCCGGCTTGAACGCGCAGCCCTTGCCGAAAATCTTCTCATCCGGCTTGAAGCGGATTTTCGTGCCACGCCGATTCATGGTCGAACCGAGCTTTTCGAGCTTGGTCTGCGGCGTGCCGCGGCTGAACACCATGCGGTAGAGCTGCTGGCCGCGCGCGACTTCCACTTCGCAGATTTCGCTCAGTGCGTTGACGACAGAAACACCGACGCCGTGCAAACCGCCCGACGTCTGATACGCCTTGCCGTCGAACTTGCCGCCCGAGTGCAAGGTCGTCATGATCACTTCAAGCGCCGACGTGTTTTTGAACTTCGGATGGGCATCCACCGGAATGCCGCGGCCGTTGTCGATCACCGACAGATAGCCGTCCGCCTCCAGCCGCACTTCGATCCAGGTCGCATGCCCCGCCACGGCTTCGTCCATGGAGTTGTCGATCACCTCGGCAAAGAGGTGATGCATGGCCTTCTCGTCGGTGCCGCCGATGTACATGCCGGGGCGCCGGCGTACGGGTTCCAGGCCTTCCAGGACCTCGATATCGGCCGCTGTATAGCTCTCTTCGGCCGTGCGGGGCCGCTTTCCAGTTCCCTGGGCCTTGCCCTGGAATTCGTCGTCAAGTTTCGCCAGCAGATCGCGCGAAGATGCCATTTGTGCAGTCCATTCAAGGATTTGAGCGTGGGCTGGAGGCGTCCTGAAGATGCGCATCGCGCGCGGAATCGCCAGCCCCCGACAACGCCGCACTGGTCGCACCCGCCAACACGCTTGGCAAGGATCACAGCGCCACAGTGGACCGCTGGAGTTGTAGATATCCGCTGTTCAATTTGAAGCAAAGCCAGCCATAGATCTCAAAAATGATCCCGCCGCAGTCTGTGAGTGTGCCCTGACATTTCTGGTAGCGTTGTATAATGACCCTCACGCGTCATCCAACGTCCAGCGCACCCGTCCACCTCACTCAATCACCTCGTCGGCGAGGGCGAGTAGAGTTGGCGGAACGATGATGCCGAGTTCTTTTGCCGTTTTGAGATTGATAAAGAACTCCAGCCGTGTCGACTGCTGGACCGGCAGATCGGACGGCTTTGCACCCTTGAGGATGCGCCCGGCATAGGTGCCCGCGATCCTGAAACCATCGTCGAGATGGCCACCGTAGCTCATCAGGCCGCCAGCGAGCACCAAGTCCCGGTTCTGGTGGGCGGTTGGGATCTTGTAGCGGAGCGCCAGTGCACAGAGCTGGGCACCATGGGTGGTGAAGAATGCATCACTGCTGATCATGAGGGCCCCGGTCCCCAGCTGCGCAAGACCAGCAAAGGCCGCCTCGATCTCGGCCTCGGTGCTCGCGCGCAGCACATGAAGGTGCAGCCCGAGAGTGTGCGCCGCCGACTCTATGTTTGCGGTCACGAGCTCGCTGTTGATGGCATTGGCTGGATTGATGAGCAGGGCGACACTGGTCGCCGTCGGTACAATCTGGTGCAGCAGGCTCAGTCGTTTCGCGCCCACCTCAAGGTTCATGCGGGTTGTGCCCGTAATGTTGCCGCCAGGGTGATCAAGGCTGGCGACGACGCCGAGTGCGACCGGATCAATGCTGGCGCTGAAAACAATGGGTATTGTTGTCGTCGCCAGCTTGGCGGCAAGCATGCCGGTCGTCCCGGACGCGGCTATCACAGTGACTTGGCGGTGGACCAAGTCGGCCGCCAACGCGGGGAGACGGTCGTAGTGACCATCCGCGTGGCGGAAGGCGATAGCGACTGTCTTGCCGTCAACGAAGCCGGCCTCGGCGAGGCCACGGCAGAATGCAAGGATTCTGACTGCGTGGCCCTTCAACGAGCCGGGGTTGAGATGCCCCACCACGGGCATTGCGGGTGGTTGCGCGTTTGCGCCCACAACAGCAAGGGCAACGGTACCGCCGAGTGAGCCGGCGAAAATGCGCCGCGTCAACATGAGATCACCTTATTGGCTCAGGTAGCCTCGGCGAACGGCAAATGGCACGTGATCGCGGTGGCTTACCAATCAATTTTAAGAGCAACTTGTAGGCAAATGCGGGAAGACCGACAAAATAATCAGTGTTCCGGAGCCCATCTCATCATCTGTCAGCTCAGTTTGAAAACAATATCAGATCTTGGGGTAGCGCGCATCCCCTTCATTGAGCCTGGGGATGGCACCAGTCCCTTTTCGTGGTTGGCGGGCGCGCAGAAGGAAATCGTGGTGCGTGCCAAAGGTGCGCCGGTGCGGGCGATTCTTCGTCGCGTGATGAGTGAAGTTTGGTACAGATTGCCTTCAGCGAATCACGCGCGCGAGGCCCATCCCAGCCCCGCGCCGCCTCCGGAGGTTTTCATGTCTCTTGCTCCCATGGCGCGGCCTGGAAGTGGTGTGGCCGCCTCGGCCAAACTGCCGCCGCGGGATGAGCTTGCCGCCTACCATCTGATGGACGAGCGCCGTCTCGTCGGCGGGCTGATCGAGCGCGCGGTCTATACCGCCGACGAGCGCGCCAAGATCGCCACGCTGGCGCGCGGCTTCGTTGATGCGGCCCGTGACAACCAGGGCAAGCACGGCGGCATCGATGCCTTCATGCTGGAGTATGGCCTCTCCAGCGAAGAGGGCGTGATCCTCATGTGCCTCGCGGAAGCGTTGCTGCGCATCCCCGACAAAGCTACGCAAGATGCGTTGATCGCGGAAAAGATCGGCGAAGGCCAATGGGCCAGGCATCTCGGCGCGTCTGATAGCCTGTTCGTCAATGCCTCGACGTTCGGACTGATGTTGACCGGCAGCGTCGTCAAGCTCGCCGGCAACAAACGCTCGGGCCCCACGTCGCTGCTGCGCCGCCTCGTGCAACGCTCCGGCGAACCGGTGATCCGACAGGCACTGCGTCAAGCCATGCGCATCCTGGGCGATAACTTCGTGCTCGGCCGCACGATTAAAGAAGCTATCCAGCGCGCCAAACCCTTTGAAGCAGAGGGCTATCGCGTCTCTTACGACATGCTCGGCGAAGGCGCGCGCTCCGGCCGCGATGCACAGCGCTACTACGAACGGTACATGGTCGCCATCGACACTATCGGCAAAGCCGCCGGTCCCTTCAAAGCCACCCAGGCCGATGCGCTGCTGGATCGCCCCGGCCTCTCTGTCAAACTGTCCGCCATCGATCCGCGTTTTGAACCCGGCAAGAGCCAGCGCCTTGGACGCGAGCTGGTACCCAAGATCGTCGATCTCGCCATCGCGGCCCGTGAGGCGGGCCTGCCCCTCACCATCGATGCCGAAGAACAAGACCGCCTTGATCTTACGTTGGAAATGTTTGGCCAGACGTATCTTCATCCCGCCCTGCAAGGCTGGAGTGGTCTCGGGCTCGCTGTGCAGGCCTATGGACGCCGCGCGTTCCCGACCTTGCGCTGGTTGCGCCGCTTAGCGGCCGAAGGCGGCCGCCGCATTCCCGTGCGCCTCGTCAAAGGTGCCTACTGGGACAGCGAGATCAAATGGGCGCAGGAATTGGGCCTCGCCGATTATCCCGTGTTCACCCGCAAAGTGCATACGGATGTGTCCTATCTGGCTGCGATGCGGTTTCTGCTCGCCGACCCGACGGCGTTTTTCCCGCAGTTCGCATCGCACAACGCGCACTCGGTCGCGGCGGCCTACGTTGCCGCTGGCAATGTCCCCTACGAGTTCCAGCGTCTGCACGGCATGGGCGAGGCGCTTTATGATGAAGTCGTCGGGCCGGATAAGCTCAAGCGTCCATGCCGCATTTATGCGCCGGTCGGCGGCCACGAGGAGTTGCTCGCCTATCTCGTCCGCCGCCTGTTGGAGAACGGTGCCAACACGTCGTTTGTGAACCGCCTGGCGGACGCCAATGCGCCGGTTGCCGACATCATTCGCGATCCCGTCGAGGCGGTCGAGCAGGAGCGCGACGCGGCCATGTCCAGCAGCGTACCGGCAGTGCCGAAGCCGGCTGAGATTTTCGGCAAACGCGTCAACAGCGCAGGCTTGGCCCTCGCAGAGCCGGCTGTCCGTGCAAGCACGCTCGCAAAAATCTCGGACGCGCTCGGCTTCTCTCACGCCATCGGTCCGATCATCGATGGAAAACTGCATGCCGGCGGCAAGGCGGAACTGGTCCGCTGTCCCCATGACCGGCGTCAGCATGTCGGCACCTGCGTCTCCGCGAGTCCGGAGTTGATCGAAAAAGCCATCACGTCGGCGACGGCAGCGCAGCATGCATGGAACCAAACAGGTGCAAATGCGCGCGCCGAATGCCTGCTGCGTGCCGCCGATCTTTTCGAACAAAACCGCGCACAGCTGATGGCCATCATCATCCGCGAAGCCGGCAAGACGCTGGAGGGCGCGTTGGGTGACGTACGCGAAGCGGTGGATTTCCTACGCTATTACGCCAGCGAAACGCTGCGGCTGTTCGCCAAACCCACACTGCTCCCCGGGCCAACCGGCGAGCGCAACACGTTGGAGCTGGCAGGCCGCGGCGCATTCGTCGCCATCGCGCCGTGGAACTTCCCGCTGGCGATTTTCACCGGCCAGATCGCAGCCGCCCTGGCTGCCGGCAATTCTGTGCTTGCCAAGCCCGCAGGACAGACGCCGATCACGGCCTATCTGGCGGTTCAATTGCTGCACAAAGCGGGCATTCCCCCCACAGTGCTGCAATTCCTCCCGGGCGATGGTGCCGTGGGCGCAGCCCTTGTCAAAGACAAACGCACCGCTGGCGTCGCGTTTACGGGGTCCAACAACACCGCGTGGGCCATTCAGCGCGCCCTTGCCGACCGGCGCGGTGCCATCGTCCCCTTCATTGCCGAAACCGGCGGCATTAACGCCATGATCGCCGACAGCAGCGCGCTGCCAGAACAAGTTGTGCGCGATGTGGTGCGATCCGCATTCGATAGCGCCGGCCAACGCTGCTCGGCAGCGCGGGTTTTGTTCGTGCAGGCCGATGTCGCCGAGCCCATGATCGACATGCTGCGCGGCGCGACGGAGATGCTGGTGATCGGCGATCCCATGGATGCTGCGACCGACGTCGGGCCCGTGATCGATGAAACGGCACAGGACACGCTCGACGGTCACAAACTGAAAATGCGCAAGACGGCGAAAACGATCATCGACCTAGCCTTGCCGCAAGACGCACGCGTCGGCACTTACGTGTCGCCAGCAATCTACGAAATCGCGCGCATCAGCGAGCTGGAGCGCGAAGTCTTTGGCCCCATTTTGCACGTCGTACGCTTTGATCAGGGCCGCCTCAACGACGTTATCGACGCTATCAACGAAACTGGTTTCGGGCTCACGCTCGGGTTACACAGCCGCATCGGTGCGGTCGCCGATTTCGTTGCCGAACATGCGCGTGTCGGCAATCTCTACGTCAATCGCAACCAGATCGGCGCGGTCGTCGGCGCGCAACCGTTCGGCGGTGATGGATTGTCTGGGACCGGCCCCAAAGCCGGCGGGCCGAATACGTTGGTGCGCTTTGCGACGGAGCGTGTGCGCTCAACAGACATCACCGCGACAGGTGGGAATGTGCAGTTGCTGGGGTTAGGTGGAAGCAAGGGGTGAGGTGGAGAGCACTCTCGTCACACCGCATTCTTGTGCCGGAACCCCACAAGCACTGTCATCGCTAAGATCTTCAGATCCAGCCAGAGCGACCAGCGATCAATGTAGGCGAGATCGCAGTCGACACGGGACTGCATTTTGTCGGGTGTTTCGGTTGGGCCACGGAAGCCGTTGACCTGCGCCCAGCCCGTCATGCCAGGTTTGACCTGGTGGCGATTGGCGTAACGCTCAAGCATCTCGCCGTATTGGTCGTCGTGCACCAGCGCGTGGGGACGTGGCCCGATCAAGCTCATCTCGCCGCGCAGCACGTTGAACAGTTGCGGCAACTCGTCGAGGCTCGATTTGCGCAGGAACGCGCCGACCTTGGTAATGCGCGCATCGCCGGCGCGGTTCACTTGTGCAATGGTGCCATCGCTGGCCGCGACCGTCATGGAGCGGAATTTGAGAACTTCAATGACGCGGCGATTGAGACCGTGCCGGCGCTGCTTGAAAAACACGGGGCCGGGACTGTCCCATTTGATGGCGATGGCGACCACCAACATCACGGGGAGTGCCAGCACTAGCGCAAGAGCGGCGATCATGTAGTCTTCCGCGCTCTTGAGATAACGCCCCCAGTCAGCAAGCGGCTTCGTCTTGATATCGAGCAGGCCGACTGTGCCGAGCGTCGAGACGTGATGGCTCGCAGACGTATCCACCAGATCGCCGGCCAGATGCGTGACGACATGCAGGCTGATGGGCAATTGTTCCAGGCGACGCGCCACCTCCGCCGAACGGCGGTCTGCTGACTGCGGCAGTGCAATGATCACTTGATCGACCGCACCGGTGCGGCCAAGCGCGATCAAATCATCGAGCCCACCAAGACGGCTAGGGCCAATGTCAGAGGATCGGCTTTTGGCCGTGCGATCATCAAACGCACCGGCAAAGGCGATGGAACTGCCTGGTGTGAAGAGTTGCGCAGCAATGCGTTCCGCCAGCACCCCGGTGCCATAAATGGCAAGGCGTGTCTGGAAGGCACCGCGGCGGGCCATGCGGGTCAAGACACCACGCGCGAGCCAGCGATTGGCAAGGATCAGGCACGTGCTGCTGAGCAGCCAGACACCATACCAGGTCCGTGTGTGGTCGACGCGTGTGCCGAGCGGCAGGCCCAGGCCGTACATCACGATCATCGCAATGCCGAGCGCAAGGACGACGCGCACTGGGCCGATCACCAGGCGATCAACCCGATTGGTGTCGTAGAAATCGAAGTGGCGCAGGCACAAGTAGCAGAACAGAGATGTGAGCAGACAAACCTGCACGAGCTTGACCCACATGACATCACTATCGCCACGGGCGACGACGGCAAGTCCGCCAAGCAGTCCACCCAACAGGCAACCCAAGACGTCACCGAAGGCGACGAGATCGATAGCAACCCGGCGTGAGCGCGGCGGGCTGCCGGCCGTCGGTGGGCCTGCACTGGTGATGCGCTCGGCAAGATCGCCAGCGGAGAAAACGGCGCTCACGGAGCAGCTGCGTGGCGGTCGCCATCACACTCCCCTGCGCACTGTCCAGCTGCAATGGTCTTGCTACGCGTCAACGCACACAACCCCGAAACGGTCTCCCACGCCGCAGCATGGCGGGAGAGCGTTAAGGCTCGCGCCCCAAAATCGTTAAATTTTGATCAACGCGTGTCTCATGGCGAGAGCTAGTGTCCCGATCGCGACGTTCGTCGGCATTTTTTGGAGGCACTTTACGAACTTCGCGATCGATTGGGACACTAGAAAACATAATGATTCTCGTGTGATTCAGATTTGCAAGTTCGCGTCAGTGCGCGCAGCATACTCCGGCGAACTTGCAAACCATCACACGATTGGTCCGCTGGCGGCCGCTCAGATCCGCGCCGCAGCGGCGGTGCCATTGACGATATCGTAGGCGCAGCGGACGTGGGCCGGCGTTCCGCGCGTTTCAAGGTGCAGGAACGGATTGCGAAAGCGCTCAGCCCACGACGGATCATCCACCTGCCAGACGCGAACGCCGCGGCCGCGGCGACCGATCTCCAAATGAATGGCTGTCTCCCCGGCCCAGGCAGTGGCATCG
>JANNEU010000106.1:0-10887 GCA_031379035.1 Hyphomicrobiaceae bacterium
CCCCATGAACTTCACGCTGACTGAAGACCAGGCCGCCATCCAGGATGTGGCGCTGAGTTTTGCCAAGGAGCGGCTGGCGCCGCATGCGGCGGAATGGGATGAAAAATCGCACTTCCCGGTCGATGTGATCCGCGAGACGGCGGCACTCGGCATGGCGGCGATTTATGTGCCGGATACCATCGGCGGCTCTGGGCTATCGCGGCTCGATGGGGCGCTGATCATGGAGGCGCTGTCGTATGGCTGCCCGTCGATCTCGGCGTATATCTCGATCCACAACATGGTCGCCTGGATGGTCGGCAAGTACGGCACGCCGGAACAGGTTTCCGCGTGGATGCCAAAGCTTGCGAGCATGGATTGGCTATCGTCTTACTGCCTGACGGAACCGGGCGCGGGTTCGGATGCGGCGGCGCTGAAGACGTCAGCGAAGAAGGACGGTGAGAGTTACATTCTCAACGGCACCAAGCAGTTCATCTCCGGTGCTGGCGCGACCGACTTTTATTTCATTTTTGCGCGGACGGGTGGCGAGGGCTCGGACGGCGTGTCGGCGTTTGCGGTGATGAAAGATACGCCCGGGCTGTCGTTTGGCGTGGTCGAGCGCAAGATGGGTTGGAATGCGCAACCGACGCGGCAGGTCATCATGGACAACTGCCGGGTGCCGAAGTCGGCGCTGGTGGGCGGCGTCGAGGGCCGTGGCTTCAAGTTTGCCATGAGCGGGCTTGACGGCGGACGCATCAACATCGGCGCGTGCTCGCTGGGGCCTGCCGCATTCGCGATCGACAAGGCGCGCGACTACATGTTCGAGCGCAAGGCGTTCGGCAAGAACCTGGCTGAGTTTCAAGTGCTGCAATTCAAGATCGCCGACATGGCGACGAACTTAGAAGCCGGGCGCATGATGATTTACCGCGCAGCGGACGCGCTGGATCGTGCCGATCCCCAAGCGTCAATGTATTCAGCCATGGGCAAGCGTTTTGCGACGGACTACGGCTTCGAGATCGTCAACGAAGCGCTGCAGATCCACGGCGGCTACGGCTACCTCAAGGACTACGGCATGGAGAAGCTGGTGCGCGATCTGCGCGTGCATCAAATTCTTGAAGGCACGAACGAGATCATGCGGGTGGTGATTTCGCGCAAGCTGCTGGCGGGTAACAGGGGGTGACGGCGGAGCCAATACTGGTCCGCTCGATGGTGCCGTGGCGGCGGCTGTCAGGCGAACACCGGGTTTTCAGATTGCGCCTTTTGTGTTGGAAAGGTGGGATTTGACCAGTCCCGCGATGGCGTCGGCGGCGTGTCCGGTGCCATAGTCGGGGATGTCGCGCCGGGGGCTCTTATGGACATCACTTGTCCAGAGGCGGTTCCAGCCAGCGTTAACGGTTTCCACCCATTCCGTCTCGTCACGCAAGGTGACGCAGGGCACGCGGTGGAAATAGGCTTCTTTTTGCACGCCGCCTGAGTCTGTGAACACGTCGGTGGCGTTGTGGACGAGCCACGTCATATCGAGATAGCCCAGCGGATCGATCATCCGCAGCCCTTTGGGTGCGATGCCGTTCTTGGCAAGAAGCTTCGCCGTCCGTGGATGGGCCGGCATGATGATTGGCACTTTCAGCGCGGCGGCCTCGAGCCAGGCCACAACGCGCGCAAAACGCACCGGATCATCAGTGTTCTCGGCGCGGTGGATCGTCGCGACCGCATAGCTTTTTGGTGCAAGGCGCAGCGTGTCGAGAATTTTTGATCGCGTGCGGGCCCGAGCGGTTGCCGTTATGGTCGTATCGTACATCACGTCACCAACGACATGCACGCCTCGGGTAATTCCCTCAGTGGAGAGGTTTTTGGCCGCTGTTTCGGTGGGACAGAAAAGGAGCGCTGACACATGATCGGCCATCACTCGATTGATTTCCTCCGGCATCCGGCGATTGTAAGACCGCAGCCCCGCTTCAACATGGGCAACCGGAATGTGCAGCTTGGCTGCGGCGAGGGCACCGGCCAAGGTTGAGTTCGTATCGCCATAAATCACCACCATGGCTGGCTTTTCCGCCAGCATCACCGCTTCGATCTTCTCCAGCATGCGACCGGTCATGGCACCGTGACCGAGGCTATCGATCCCGAGATGATGACCGGGTTTGGGGATCTCCAGTTCTTCGAAGAATACATCGGACATGGATGGGTCAAAATGCTGGCCGGTATGCACAATGGTCTCTGTGAGACCTGCGGCCGCTAACGCGGCACTGACGGGTGCTGCTTTGACAAATTGCGGCCGAGCGCCAACGATGGTCAGGATATCTGGCATGGATCAGTGGGCTCCGGAATTTCCTATCGCGTCGATGTCGGTGGTGCCGCTTTAGCCATTGTTGAGCGGTGAGGCGTCGCCCTGGAGCTGACAACCGTCGTCTGCATGCCGCGTCATATCGACATGCGCAAATTCTGCAAGTGGACAACCCGGGATTGACTGTGCGCGCGACACTACGATAGCGCTTTTTGTGGAATAAGTTATCCGCAAGATGACACGATCCGGGTCGCCTCACTTTCTGGCATAGTCAGCCGGCGGCGGGGACAGAGCGCTGCTGGACGACGTCGACATTTGCCTGGCAGATTCTGGATTGGCAAATTCTGGATTGGCAAATTCTGGGAATGACCTGCGGGTTCACGGCTGAAAGCCGGAGAGGGGATTGAATGACGAGCTTTGCTCTGGTTGGTGCCGCCGGCTACATCGCACCGCGCCACATGAAAGCAATGAAGGCTGTGGGCGGCGATTTGAAGGTCGCCTTCGACCCCAATGACTCGGTTGGGGTCATCGACAGCTTCTACCCGGACGCCCACTTTTTCACCCAGTTCGAGAGATTCGACCGGCATGTCGACAAACTGCGCCGGCGCGGCGAGCGGCTGGACTATGTGAGTATCTGTTCGCCGAACTATCTGCACGACGCGCATATTCGTTTTGGCCTGCGGTCGGGCTCCGATGTCATCTGCGAGAAGCCGCTGGTGCTCAATCCATGGAACATCGACGGGTTGGCTGAAATCGAGCACGACACCGGCCACAAGATCAATACCATCCTGCAACTCCGGCTGCATCCGGCGATCCAAGCGCTGCGTGAACAAGTGGCGAAATCGAACGCGCGCCATTCGGTGGACCTGACCTACGTCACCTCACGTGGCCGCTGGTACAATGCTTCGTGGAAGGGCGATGATGCCAAGTCGGGTGGCGTGGCGACGAACATCGGCGTGCACTTCTTTGACATGCTGGCCTTCGTGTTCGGCGACCTCAAGTCGCAGCGAGCGCATCTGCGTGACCCTGACCGCGCCGGTGGACTGCTTGAATATGCCAAAGCGGATGTGCGGTGGTTCCTGTCAGTAGATCGGAATGATCTGCCGGACGCCGTGCAAGGCAAACAGCCGACGTATCGTTCGATCACGGTGGATGGCGCGGCGCTCGAGTTCTCTGACGGGTTCACTGACCTGCATACGCGCTCGTATCAGGAGATTATCGCCGGCAAGGGTTACGGGCTGCACGATGTGCGGCCGTCGGTCGAGGTCGTCTCAGGGTTTCGGACGCTCCCACTGATTACGTCGGGTGAGCGGCATCCGGCCGTTGCGGCGCTGGCGAAGGGTTGAGGCTTGATGGCGCAGAAATCTGAGATGCGGGAAGACCCGCGTTTTCCTGGCGCGCTCATCCACGAGAGTGCCTATGTGGACGAGGGCGCGCAGGTTGGGCGCGGCACGAAGATATGGCATTTCGCGCATGTGCTGGCGGGCGTCACTATCGGCGAAAGCTGCGTGCTTGGGCAGAACGTGATGGTGGGACCGAAGGTGGCCATCGGCAACGGTTGCAAGCTTCAAAACAATGTGGCGCTCTATGAGGGTGTGACGCTTGAGGATGACGTGTTTTGCGGGCCGTCGTGCGTGTTCACGAACGTCAACAATCCGCGCGCCTTTGTGATCCGGAAGAACGAATTCCGGCCAACGCTGGTGCGAAAAGGCGCGAGTATCGGCGCGAATGCGACCATCGTATGCGGGCATACACTTGGGGCCTATTGTTTTATTGCGGCAGGCGCGACCGTGATCCGTGATGTGCCAGAGTACGCGATGATGGCTGGCGTGCCAGGCCGGCGCATCGGCTGGATGAGCCGGGCCGGGGTGAAACTTGACGCCACGCTGGTGTGCCCAGAAACAGGCGAGCGCTATCGCATGACTGCTGACGGCCGGCTTGAGGAGTTGAAGGCGTGATTCAATCACCCATCGAGTTCATTGATCTGAAGGCACAGCGGAAGCGCATTGGCCCGCGCATGGAACAGGCCGTGCTGGCCGCGATTGAAGGTGGGCAATACATTCTCGGTCCGCAGGTGGCTGAATTCGAAAAGGCGCTGGCCGCATTCTGTGGCGCGAAGCACGTGATTGGTGTGGCGAACGGGACGGATGCGCTCGGCATCTGCCTGATGGCGATGAAGCTGCGCCCCGGCGACGCGGTGATCTGCCCAGCCTTTACGTTCGCGGCGACAGCTGAAGCGGTCGCGTGGCTCGGTGCGACGCCGATTTTTGTCGATATCGATGAGGCGACGTACAATCTCGATCCTAAGAGCCTGGAGCACGCGCTGGTCACCGCAGAGCGGCAGAAGCTGAAAGCGCGGGCGGTCATTACGGTCGACTTATTTGGTCAGATGGCGGACTACACGCCCATCGAGGCGTTCTGCAAAGCGCATGGCCTCGCGCTCATTTGCGACTCTGCGCAAGGGTTCGGGGCGAGCTACAAAGGCCGCCGGGCTGGACAGATCGGTGACTTCACGACGGCGAGTTTCTTTCCCGCGAAGCCGCTGGGTTGCTATGGCGATGGCGGTGCGATCGTCACCAACGATGACGCGACGGCTGATTTGCTTCGCTCGCTCCGCTTCCATGGCAAGGGCGAAGAAAAGTACGACAACGTGCGTGTTGGGATGAATTCGCGGCTCGACACGGTGCAAGCGGCAGTGCTGCTTGAGAAGCTGCGCGTGTTCGAGGACGAGATCGCCGAGCGGCAAATCGTTGCGCAGCGTTACAATGCGGGCCTGAATGACGTGGTGGCTGTACCCTACGTGATGCCGGACTGTGTGTCGGTGTGGGCGCAGTATACCATCCGCGTGCCGGCTGCGCAGCGCGCACGGTTCATGGCGGAGATGAAGGCCAAGGGTGTGCCAACCAATATCTATTATCCAAAGCCGCTGAACGAGCAGACCGCCTACAGCCGCTTCCCTGTTGCTGGGAACGGGCTACCGGCCAGCGTGAAGGCTGCGACAGAAGTAGTGGCGCTGCCGATGCATCCGTATCTCGATATGGAGACGCAGGACTACATCATCGCGACGACGCGGGCGGTGTTATTGGGCTTGTGAAGAGCCAGTGCGGAATGACCGGCCGCCGCTCGCCGGGCTCATTGTCCCAAAAGCGCAAGCATCGTATCCGCGCGATGTCGGTAGGTGTGTTGTGCCAGCACATGGTCCAAAGCGGCTTCGGTGACGCGTGATCGTTCGCGCGGATCTTTAAACTGCGAGACAATTTCATCCACATTCGCAAAGTCTTCTGCAATGGCGAGATAGTGCTCACCAGGGGTCAGGATATCATTGAACCGCCCTCTCAATGCGATCTGGCAGGTCTGCGTGCCAATAGCGTCGAAATGCCTGGATGAAATCGCTTTGCCGTAGACAGGCGCGCGGGGCGTGTGGGTAAAGAAGAGCGGCTCCAGCTCCTCGAATGATGTGTTGTAGTCGTCGAGGACTTCGAACTTCACCGGCCCATGTTTTAGGATTTGCCAGATCGCGGCCTTCATCGAGCTCGGCAGCAGCCGCGCCAAGCTGCGGGCGCGCGACGTGTTGCGAATTGTCGGGCCGGTTCGCTTGCTGTCGAGGTAAGCATGAATTCGGTTGATCAGTTGGTCATCCGGCGACACGTACCAGCTGCCGGTTTCGGTGGTGATGGTGCCGTGACACGACTGCAGAAACTTTGCCCACGCGTCGCGATCAAGCCGCTTGTCCTCGCTGATATCGCACCGCAAGGCCCAGACATCGGCTTTGTCCGCGAAGAAGTGCAATAGCCGGTTGCGATCATTATCACCGAGATAAGGCGGATATCGATAGCCTTTGACGCCGATGTCGATAGGGCGTTGCGCCGGACCTGGCCGAAACGCGTCCGTATTGAGCGCATGCGCCATAGAGACGATGCGCGCGCCAGACGCCGCGTAGAGATAGTCACCCGCTTCCTGCAGCAGCTGCGTTGCTACGATATCGCAACGCGCTTGCGCGAACAGTGCCGTGCGCCGCACCGCTGGCATGTATGGGGAATTGAACTCGTTGCCGACAAAAGTGGCGAGCTTTGCTCGATTCCGCAAGCCAAGGGTCGCTGCTAACGGAGCGAAGTATTCGAGGGTATCGCTGTTGCAGGCATGCAGCATGATAATTGCGTCGAAGTCTTCGATCTCTCGTGCGAGGTCCGCTGGCTTCAAGCCGATAATGTTGCGCACGACACAGTCGAACTGCGGATGGTTGACGAAGGCGTCGCGCCAGTCGTCGTAGTAGGATGCACGGTTCGGATAGACGAGTGTCAGGATCAAAGTTCGGAGACGAGAGCGGATCATAAATCTTGCCTAGGCAAATGGTCTGTCGCGATGTTGTGGTCACTGGTCAGGCGTCAACCTTCGCCGCCGCAGCCACTGTCGTTTTGATGGATCGGCTGCTCAAGGCGACCCGACGAGCAATCGCCTGACTAAAGGCTTGATACCGCCTCCCACCGCACGACCTGCCTCAATCAGTGGTTTGGCAACAGGAAGCGGCAGCGCTTTCAAAAGGCCCCGCTCCGCCGCAAACGTCGCCTTCAAGACCTGATTGGCAAGGCGCAATTTGAAGTTTCTCGGGCGTGCCCGGCGTGCCGCTCGAGCCCGTAAATTCGATAGGTAGTCGGCGGTCTCGCGGCCGGCAGGCGCTTTGCCACTCCGGGCATGCTCGTCTTCGGCAACTTGGTCGAAACCTTTGATAAAGGAGCTGAAGGTCCAGCGCGGCGCAGAGGCAACCTCTTGGAACGCTCGATCAATGATCGGACCCGCGCGGTTGGGGTCGCGAATGTAGTCAACGACTTCGCCCATGTTCGAGTGATCGCGCGCCAACGGCACGTAGTGGCGATTGGGCTCTAAGACGTTCGAGTAGGTCCCAGGATACAACACCAGCAAGGTGCGCAGGGCGGCGGCCTCGAAACAGCGAGGCGAGATCACATTGATCACGATGTCGCGGTCGCGTCCCTCAAGAAAACGGCGCTGCACCTCCTCGAATGGGGTATCGGGATGCGCGCGCTCAAACGCTTCCACTTGCTTTTGCACCTCGCCGGAAAAATCGATAAAACTTGCTCCACTCTCGGAACCCAGGACGGCCTTGGAGTTGGCAACAAAGCGTATCCAATCGTCACCGTAGATTCTGGCCCCTTCCGACGTTTCAATATCGCAGTTCAGCCCGTGGTGCTGCGCGTCCCTGGCAAATCGAACTCCGATCCGTTGCTTTTCCTGCGCAAAGTCTCCGAGCCAGCCCGGCAAACTGCGCGCCCGATATGATACGTCGATTGGCCGGTCCTGGTAACTCGGCACGACACGCGCGCACAGTGCCTCCGGAACATATCCGGTGAGTGTTTGTTCGAAACGCACATTATTGAACCAGGGTGCGCGATAAATTTTTCGAACAACCTCTTCGTTGACAACTGTGTAGATCACCGAGACGCCAAGGTTCCGCGCTGCATCGCTTGTGCGGTCTACCCAACGGTATTCATCCTGGATGAACAAGATCTTCGGCCCCGAAAAGGCGGTGATCGTTTTCGCAAATTCAGGCTTGATGTAGCGCGTGCTCGATATCACGAGGGAGTAGTGCAGCACGAGAACGTCCGCCAAATCAAGGCGCGCACGCTCGTCGGCAGCACCGTTGGCGTCTATGGCGTGGACTTGGTGCCGACTCATCGTCTCAAAAGCATTGACGTGATCACGAATAGTACCAGTCAACATTGCCGCGCTATCGTACAAAAGAATGATCTGCAGACGATTCATAATTCAATCCCCACTCTATGTCGCGAGGCTTACATCTCCGGGTGTGCCTTAGCAACCGCGCGGCGGATGGAGGTTTCGCGCGATCTTGCATGACCGGAGTCGCGCCAAGAGCCGGCGTAACGCGCGCCACTATTGCACCGTTACGACAGCCCGTCTCAACCCGCGAACGGCTTGATGGTGTAGCCTTCTTTTTCCAGGCGGATGCGAACGGCTTCGGCCATCTTGACGGCGGCGGGGGTGTCGCTGTGGACGCAGATGGTCTCGATCTTGAGCGGGAATTTCTTGCCACCGGTTGTCAGCACTGCGCCGTCAGCAAGCGTGCGGATGACGCGTTCGGCGGCGGCGGCGGCGTCGTGGATCACCGAGCCCTTGATCTTGCGTGACGTGAGCTGGCCGTTATCGTCGTAGGTACGGTCGGCGAAGAATTCGCGGGCGGGGGTGAGTTTCAATTCGGCGGCGACGCGCTCGGTGTTGCGGCCGGGCATGGTGACGATGACAAGCTTGGGGTTGACCTTGCGGATGGCGTGGCCCAGCGCGTAGGCGAAACCGTCATCTTCGTTGGTGAGATTGCCGAGCGAGCCGTGCGCTTTGACGTGGGTAACCTTGTGGCCGGCCATGATGGCGAGCGCCTGCAAGGCGCCGATCTGATAGCCGATCATGCGCTCGATCTCGTCCATGGTGTCGCCACGGATGACGCGGCGGCCGAAGCCCTCGCGGTCATTGAAGCTGGGGTGCGCGCCGATGGCGACGCCGTTTTTCTTGGCGATCTCGCACGTCTTGAACATCACGTTGTGGTCGCCAGCATGCCAGCCGCAGGCGACGTTGGCGGACGAGACGATGGAGAGCATGGCCGCATCATCACCCATGCTCCACGCGCCGAAGCCTTCGCCCATGTCAGAGTTGAGATCGATGGTGCGAGACATGGGTGGCTGCTCCGGTTCGGTTTCATGCGGCGACCTTACCAGTGCACGCATGTGGCCTCAATCGCCTGCCAACATCGGGTTGGCGTAGCTGGCTAGAATCGCTTCTGGTCGTTAAAAACTAACCCGGAATGTCGGCTATTGCCGGTTCATATTTTAGGAGTCTTGTCGATGTCAGACATCACCGATGCGCCGAAGAAGAAGCCGGACCTGCGGGTGATCAAAGACACACTGCTGTCGGACAAGGACGTGCGGGATCGTTGGATTGGCGTCTACATCGGTGTGCTCGCGGTGCTGCTGGCGGTCTGCACGATGGGCGGTGGCAATTCGACGAAGGACGCGACGCGATTCAACATCGAGGCTGCGAATACGTGGAGCTTCTTCCAGGCGAAGAACCTCCGCCGCACGACTCTGCGGCTGATGGCGGACAATGTCGAACTGCAGATGGCGGCGCAGCCGAATTTGCCGGAAGCGGCGAAAAAAGCCTATGCCGACAAGCTGCAGAGCTATCGCGATCTCGACAAGGAGTTGTCGTCGAACCCCAAGACCAACGAGGGGCTCGACGAGCTTTGGAACAAGGCGAAAGCGCTTGAGAAAGAGCGCGATGACGCGCTGCGGCGCGATCCGTATTTCGACTGGAGCCAGGCCGCTCTGCAGATTGCCATCGTGCTGGCGTCCGTCTGCCTGATCACGCCGAACGTGGTGTTGATGGTGATGAGCGGCTCGCTCGCGGTGTTCGGTTCACTACTGCTGCTGAACGCGATGACGCTCGTGCTGCGCATTCCTGGAATTGGATAGATGGGAATTGGGGTGAAGCTGCGGCGATGCGGGGTCAGACTTATGGGCCTGACCCCGATGCTGTTTATGCGACGGCCTTGATGACGGTGCGGATCTTTTCGGTGATCTCGGCGATGTCGCGGTCGGTGGAGATCAGCGGCGGGGCGACGATGAAGGTGTCTCCGGTGACGCGTACATAGAGATCGTGCTCGTGATACATGCTCTCGATGGCGTTATAGCCGCGGAGGCCGGGCTTGCCGGGGATCGGATCGAGATCGATGCCGCACATGAGGCCGATGGGGCGGATGTCGGCGACGTTAGGCTCGCCTTTGAGACCCATCATGGCGTTGCAGAACTTCGGTTCCATCGCTTGCGCGCGCTCGAAGAGGCCTTCTTCCTTGTAGACTTCGAGCGTCGCCAAGCCGGCTGCGGCGGCAAGCGGGTGGCCGGAGTAGGTGTAGCCGTGGAACAGCTCGACCAGATAGTCGGGGCCGGACATGTGGGTTTCGTAGACGCCCTTGCGGACCATGACGCCGGACATCGGGACAGCACCATTGGTGATGCCTTTGGCGAAGGTGATCATATCCGGCACCACGTCGTAGCGTTCGGCAGCGAATGTGACACCAAGACGGCCGAAGCCGGTGATCACTTCGTCAAAGATGAGCAGAATGCCGTGCTTCTCGGTGATCTCACGCAACTTCTTGAGGTAACCTTTTGGCGGCGGCAGACAACCCGTTGAACCGGCGACCGGCTCGACGATGACAGCGGCGATCGTGGATGCATCGTGCAGGCCGATCATGCGCGTCAATTCATCGAGCGTTTCTGTGCCCCACTCGGGCTCGCCGATGGTGAAGGCCTGTTTGGCTTTGTTGTAGGTTGTCGGCAGATGGTCGACGCCCTGCAGCATGTTGCCGAAGGCTTTGCGGTTGTTGACCATGCCGCCAACGGAAATGCCACCGAAGCCGACACCGTTGTAGCCGCGCTCGCGGCCGATGAAGCGGGTGCGGCCGCCTTCGCCGCGCGCCTTGTGATAGGCGAGCGACACCTTCAGCGCGGTGTCGACGGCTTCCGAGCCGGAGCTGGCGAACAATGTGTGGTCGAGATCGCCGGGCGCCATAAGCGCGAGCTTGGACGCCAGTTCAAAGACCGCTG
>JANNEU010000143.1:0-28986 GCA_031379035.1 Hyphomicrobiaceae bacterium
TGTGGGCACTTTCCGAGTTGCTTGTCGGCCGACATCGCGCGGTACTGCCGGGCATCGTCGCGGTGATCGGTATCGGTCTCATGACCAGCCTCGCTGCTGGCCACCTCGCCTGGAACGTGAAGCTGTGGGAAGTGGCCGGAAAGCTGGATACACCAAAGGCCTTCTGGCGCTTGCCGTTCGGCGTCTGGATGGCCGGCACTGGTGCCGGTGGTCTTGCCGTTTTGATCTACTACGTCCGCTTTGGTCTGCCGTTTGCGTGGCTCCCCATGGGATACTGTTTGGCGCAGGCCGTCGTCCTGGGTGCCACCTATTGGCTGGGGTGGGACACCGCATTGCCGCTGATCAACATTATCTCGCTCACGCTCGGGCTGGGCCTGTTCTCCCTCGCCATGCGCTTTGATGCCTCCGACCCGGAGCGCATCACCCGGCGCGCCGATTGCGGGTTCTGGCTTCATCTCGCTGCGGCTCCGTTTATCGTGCAGCCGCTGGTTTCCTCGCTCGGTTACGGCGAAGCCGCTGTCTCGTCTATCGCCACTATTGTCGTCGTCGGCCTGTTGGCTGTGGTGGCGCTTGTGGTGGATCGCCGCGCGCTGCTCGTGTCGTCGCTGCTTTACTTCGGCCTCGCAGTCGGCTTTCTGGTGACTGCCGTGACGGCTGCGGCGGGGTGGGCAAGCACGCTGCTTGTGACGCTCGGCCTCCTCGGCGCGTTCGTCATCTTCATGGGCCTCGGCTGGCACCGGCTCCGCGGCCTTATTTTGCGGCCGTTCGCCGGTGCACGTTGGCTCAAGTACATCCCTCCCCTTCAGCCAACGATCTGATCATGACCAACTTCTCGCCGCGCGAAATCGTCTCCGAACTTGACCGCTACATCGTCGGCCAGGGGGACGCCAAACGGGCCGTCGCCATCGCGCTGCGTAACCGCTGGCGGCGCCAGCAGCTGACCGGCGACCTGCGCGAAGAAGTCATGCCCAAAAACATCCTGATGATCGGGCCGACCGGCTGCGGCAAAACAGAGATCGCCCGCCGCCTCGCCAAACTTGCCGGCGCGCCGTTCCTCAAGGTCGAAGCCACCAAGTTCACCGAAGTCGGCTACGTCGGCCGCGACGTCGACAGCATCATCCGCGATCTCGTCGAAGTCGGCATCAGCCTTGCCCGCACCCAGCGCCGCAAGGAAGTCAAAGCCAAGGCCGAGAAGTTCGCCGAAGAACGCGTCCTTGATGCATTGGTGGGCGGCACCGCCAAACCCGAAACCCGCGAAAGTTTCCGTCGCCGTCTCCGCGCCGGCGAACTTGCGCATGCCGAAATCGAAGTCGAAATCGCCGATAGTAGCTCGCCCTTCCCGACGTTCGACGTGCCTGGTGGGCAGGTGGGCATGGTCAACATCCAGGACATGCTCGGCAAAGCCTTCGGCGGCCGCACCAAGAAGCGCAAAACCACCGTCGCCGACAGCTATGAACTGCTGATGGCTGAAGAGAGCGATAAGCTCGTCGACACCGATCAACTCACGCAAGAAGCGGTCAAATCGGTCGAGAACGCCGGCATCGTCTTCCTTGATGAAATCGATAAGATTTGCGCGCGCGGCGAAGGCCAGCGCGGCGGTGCCGATGTCAGCCGCGAAGGTGTCCAACGCGATCTTCTGCCGCTGATCGAAGGCACCACTGTTTCCACCAAGCACGGCCCCGTCAAAACCGACCACATCCTGTTTATTGCTTCCGGCGCGTTCCACGTTTCCAAGCCCTCAGACCTTTTGCCGGAGTTGCAAGGCCGCCTGCCCATCCGCGTCGAACTGAAATCGCTGACCCGCGAAGACTTCGTCCGCATTTTGACCGAGCCGGAAGCCAGCCTCGTCAGGCAAACGATCGCGCTGCTGGCGACTGAAGGCGTCACCGTCGACTTCACCACCGATGCGGTGGCGGCCCTTGCCGACGTCGCCGTCGAGGTGAACGGCACTATCGAGAACATCGGCGCGCGCCGCCTGACCACCGTCATGGAACGCGTCATCGACGAAATCTCGTTCGATGCCTCTGACCGCGCCGGCCAGACCCTCACTATCGACGCTGCTTATGTCAAAGCCCGCGTCGGCGAACTGGCCAAGAACCGCGATCTTTCAAAATTCATCCTCTAAGCGACAGACTGGTTTCGACCGACGGACTGGGCCCATCCTCATCGTTTCAGTTCTGTTCATGTGCGGCCTGCTTGAGTGATGCCGTGGGCGTAACGGCCGGTGGCATCCAGGCCGTACAAAAACCAGCAATCAAAAACACGACGAGGACAACTCCCATGACCTTGAAAGCCCTCGCCGTAGCAGCCGTTCTGGCTGCCGGCGCACTGTTGACCATCTCGGCCGCCTCGGCCGGCCCGCTCCCAGCGCTTGACCTGTTGAAATCCCAGGGTGCCGATCAGAGCGCCGTCGAACACGTGATTGGCCCCTATGGTGCCTGTGTCTGGGGCCGCGCCCGAGGCTGGCATCGCAACGGCCGTTACGGCACGTGGCGCTCCTGCTCGCCGGGCGCGGAATGGCGCTACGAACGGCGCTGCTGGATCGGCCCGCGTGGCGTACGCCATTGCCGCTTCTACGGCTGAACCTTTTATATTTTCGCTGCCGGCCGGCTCGTCCGCTGACGGGCCGGTTTTTTTGTTTGGCACGGCCCACTGGCTTTACCGGCACGCCTTGTGAAAGGCGGTTAGTCTGCCGATAATGAACTTCCAAGGCTGCCGGACACACATTTTGCAAGACGCCCTCGATATCGACGTTTGGACCTGGTCGCTGGCACCGCGTGCGCCGGTGCTCGCACGCCTTGCGCAACACTTGCAACCGGACGAAGAGCAGCGCGCGCAACGCTTTCTCAACCCCGATCACGGTAACCACTATCGGGCCGGCCGTGGCCGGCTCCGGGAAATTCTCGCCAGCTCTGTTGGCCAGCCCGCTGGCGCGCTGCGTTTCTCTCTTGGCCCGGCAGACAAGCCCGCCCTGGCCGGCCTGAACGATGCACCCGCGTTCAATCTCTCCCATACCGGTGCCTTTGCAGCCCTCGCGGTCACCCGCGCACCGGTTACCGCTCTCGGCCTCGACATTGAGCGCATCCGGCCTATTGAACGCGATATTGCCCGCCGGTTCTTTTCGGCGTCAGAAGTTGCAGCGCTTGAGGCACATCCGCCCGATGCCCGCATGGCAGCTTTTTACCGCTGCTGGACGCGCAAAGAGGCATTCGTGAAGGCCCGCGGCGACGGCCTTGGCTATCCTCTTGACGCCTTCGATGTCACTCTCGAAGCAGACATACCACCGGCGCTGCTGCGCATCGCATCCCTCACGCCGGCCGAAGTCGCGCACTGGCGGCTCATCCATCTTGCCGACCATCAACTCTGGCCTGGGATCGTTGGTGCCATTGCGCTCGAAACCAGCCCGTCAGCCCCCTCCGTCCGGCTGACATGGCACCCTAATACAGACGGCTGAAATGCCGCCACTTGGTGCTTCAAGTTGCACATGACAGCGGCTGGATCGGCAAGTATTCTCGGCGGTTAGCGTGGCTACTTAACACCTGCAGTGACATCGTAAAAACAGCCGTACAAACACGGTGGGCACGCGTCCGTCCCGTTCAACTCATTTCCAAATTTTGGAGCCAGGGCCGTTCCGCGCCGCGTGGCACACAATGTGAGTGATTTTACTTATGGATCAGGGAGCCTCAGCGGAGACCTTGTTGTGGTCGGCCTTCGCCGCCACTGCGCATCGCCGCGCTAGCGCGCCAGCGCTCGATTTTGGCACAACGTCCGTCTCGTTTGGGGATTTGGCACACAGCGCGCGCCGTGCAGCGGCCTACCTCACCAAACTCGGCGTCGTCACTGGCGACGTCGTGGCGTTGCAGTTGCCCAAACGGGCCAGCACTTATGCGGTTCTTCTCGGATGCCTGCGTCTGGGTGCCATCTATGCGCCTTTGGACCCAAAGAATCCGCCAGCTCGCACCGAGCGCATGCTCGCGCGGCTCAAACCAAAGGTGCTCGTCACCGCTACTGCCGCGCTTAACCCGTTCGGCCAAACCGTTGCGACACGCGCCGATGGCAGCCTCAACTCAGACGGCTGGCCGGCCCCGCTTGGAGACGCAGTAAGTCCCGCACACGCCCCAAGCGACCCCGCCTACATCATGCACACCTCCGGCTCGACTGGCGAACCCAAGGGTGCCGTTATCCCGCAGCAGGGCGTGCTGAGCCTTATGCGTTGGTCCGGCAGCCTCCTCGGTGATCCCGATCAGCAGCGCTTTACCGCTCTCAATCCGCTGCACTTCGATAATTCGGTCTTTGATCTTTATTGCGGGCTCGTCGCTGGTGCCACCCTGGTCCCTATCGAAACGGCGGACATGACAGACCCGATGTTGTGGGTGACGCGCATCAATGAGACGCGCGCGAGTGTGGTCTTCTGCGTGCCGACGCTGCTACTGCTGCTCGACAAGCTCGGAGTGCTGACGCCCGAGGCGTTACCGCATGTACGCGCCATTGTCTTCGGCGGTGAAGGTTTCCCCATCGAAACGCTACGGGCGGTGCATGCGCGCTTTCGCGGCACAGCGCGTTTTATCAACGTTTATGGGCCGACTGAGACAAGCTGCATCTGCGCAAGCCTGGAACTTAACGAGGCGGCGCTTGCCGCCGCAACCGGGCCTTTTCCATCGCTCGGCCGCATGCATCCCGAGTTCACACACAGCGTGCTCAATGATGAAGGCCAGGCCGTTGCGCACGGCACAACCGGCGAACTCTGGATCGGCGGCCCCAACGTCGGCCTCGGCTACTTCGCCAACGCGGACGAAACCGCGCGCCGCTTCCGACAGGATCCGCGGCACTCAGACTATCGCAGCCTATACTACCGCAGCGGCGATCTTGTGCGTGAGGACGATGCCGGCCAGCTCTGGTTCCAGGGCCGAATGGATAACCAGATCAAGATCGCCGGTCACCGCGTTGAATTGGAGGAAATCGATGGCGCGTTGGAAGCGCAGCCGGGTGTCGTCCGCGCTCTGACGGTGCTCTCTAACCGCACCGGCACACCAGAACTGGTTACCGCCTTCGAAACCAGCGCGCCAACGAGCCTTGCAACGCTCTCAGCTGCACTCGCGGCGCGTTTGCCGGCCTATATGCGGCCCGCGCGCCTGATCGAGTTGCCCAAGCTACCGCTTAACGCCAGTGGCAAGGTGGATCGCCGCGCGGTCCAGGCCCTTGCCGATGCCGACAACGCTGCTGTGCCGGCCGCAACGGCTCTTGCCACGATTGATCACGTCCGCGCCGCTTGGGCCGCAGCCCTCGGCCATACGTCATTTGCCGACACCGACAGCTTTTTCGATCTCGGCGGCACGTCTCTTGCGTTAACTCGCGTGCATGTGGCGCTCAATGCCCGCGCTCCGGACACCATTTCCATGCTCGATTTGTTTGCCAATCCGACCGTCACTCGCATTGTCCACTTCCTGGACCGCAGCGTGAGTGCTCCCGCGCCGCCATCAGAGACCGCAGCGGCTCGCGCGCAGCGTCAACAAGCTGCCCTGCAGCGCGCGCGTGCTCGCGGTCCTGGATCGCCGGCATGAGCAAAACGTCCGCGCCAGACGATTCCCACGTTGGCTCTATCGCCATCATTGGCATGGCTCTGCGCGTTCCTGACGCCCCCGACCTCATCACTTTCTGGCAGAATCTCCTTGCCGGCCGCGAAAGTATCCGCGATCTCTCACCCGCCGAACTCGACGACGACTTCGACGCCGCCACCCGCGCAAGCCCCAGCTACGTCCGCCGCCGGCCCGTGCTCGACGGTATCGAGAACTTTGACGCTGCCTTTTTCGGCATGTCCCCGCGCGAGGCTGCGCTCACCGATCCACAGCAGCGCGTCTTCCTCGAATGTTCTGTCGCAGCCCTGGAAGACGCCGCCATCGATCCGGCGTGCGCCACAGGACCCATCGGCGTGTTCGCCGGCAGCGCCCTCAACACCTACTTTCTGCGGCACGTGGTGCCTCACCAACAGGCTTTGCGGGCCTTCACCAGCCAGTTCCAAGTCGGCCAGTACCAAGAGTTGCTCGGTGCGATGCAGGACTTCGTCGCGAGCCGCGTCGCCTACAAGCTCAACCTCAAGGGTCCGGCCGTCACCGTTCAGAGCGCGTGTTCCACATCGCTGCTTGCTGTTGCACAAGCCTGCCAGAGCCTGCAACTTTATCAGTGTGACGCAGCGCTTGCAGGCGGTGTTTCGATTTCAGTGCCGCAAAAGCGCGGTTACGAAAGCCTTGAAGGCGGCATGGTCTCGTCCGATGGACACGTGCGCCCGTTCGACAAGGATGCCAACGGTACCGTCTTCGGCAGCGGCTGCGGCGTTGTTGTCCTGAAGCGCCTTGAAGATGCGGTTGCAGCAGGCGACCACATCTACGCCGTTATCCGTGGTACCGGCGTAAACAATGACGGCGCAGACAAAATCGGCTTCACCGCGCCCAGTGCCGCCGGCCAGGCTGATGTCATCCGCCTCGCACACGCCAACGCTGGCGTCACGCCGGGCGACATCGGCTATGTCGAAGCGCACGGTACCGCTACCCCGTTGGGCGATCCCATCGAGTTTCGCGCCCTCGCTGACGCCTTCGCCGGTGCTGCGCCGCGCTCATGTATCCTCGGCAGTCTGAAAGCCAACGTCGGCCATCTTGACGCTGCCGCCGGGGTCACTGGCCTCATCAAAACAGCGCTCGCCCTCCATCACGACACGCTGCCGCCGCAGATCAACTTTGCTGCAGTGAGCCCGGCGATTAGCCTTGCCGAAAGCCCCTTCCGCATCGAAACTGTTGCAACGCCTTGGCCACGTGGAGCCGCACCGCGCCGCGCTGGCGTTAGCGCGTTCGGAGTCGGCGGCACGAATGTGCACATCGTTGTTGAGGAAGCGCCCGCACGCGCTTCGCAGCTGGTTGCCATCGGCACTGAAACGCCGTTGGTCCTCGCTCTATCTGCCAAATCGCCGGCCGCATTGACCCGCAACGCAAGCCGCCTTGCCCGCGCGCTTGAGGGTACTAACGCTCCATCACTCGCGGACACTGCGGAAACGCTCGCCACCGGTCGCAGCGCACACCCGTATCGTCTTGCGATCAGCGTGCGCCACCGTGCCGAAGCCGTTGCAGCGCTCGATGCTGCGGCTCGCAAGGCAGCAGTGGCTAGGCCCGCGACCAGTGCCAAGACCGTCTTCCTGTTCCCCGGCCAGGGCGCACAGTATCCGGGCATGGCGTTAAAGCTTTATTCAACTGACGCGGTCCTGCGCGATTGGATAGACCGTGGTGCAATCGCCGCTGAACCTCTGCTCGGTCTCGACATCCGTAAGCCACTATTTGATCCAGCGCCGAGAGATGAAACTACCCCGCACGCGCTCCGCGACACGACGCTGGCTCAGCCTGCGCTCTACATCGTCGAGCATGCACTCGCCCAGACCCTCATCGCACGTGGCGTCAAGCCTGATGCCATGCTCGGGCACAGCCTCGGAGAGTTCGTCGCGGCCGCGCTTGCCGGCGTATTCAGTTTTGAAGACGGGCTCAGGCTGGTCGCTACTCGCGGCCAGACGATGCAATCGCTGCCTGGCGGCGCGATGCTGGCTGTGCGTGGAACACCCGCCGCAGTCGAGCGCCTGTTGGCTCCAGGCGTCGAAATTGCCGCCATCAACGCGCCGCAGCTGATCACCGTGGCTGGCACCTACGATGCGATTGCCACGTTTGAAGCCCGCGCAGCGGCCACCAATCTTGTGACCCGCCGGCTGCACACGTCGCACGCCTTCCATTCCGCCATGATGGATCCCGCCGTCGCAATCCTCGCCGAACTCGGCCGCAGTATTTCTTTGTCGCCACCGAACATCCCCTTCGTGAGTGCCGTTACCGGGACCTGGATTACGGACGCAGAGGCAACGTCAGTTGACTACTGGGCACGCCACGCCCGCATGCCCGTTTTATTTGCTACCGCGCTAGAGACCGCCGTTGCCAAGCAACCAAGCATCCTGCTCGAGGTTGGGCCCGGCCGCACTCTCGCGACGTTCGCTCGACAGTCTGCCACGCGTGTTGCGCCGCAGCACATCATCACCACGCAACCCGAGTTCGCTGATCGCGCTGACGATGCCGTCACTTTCACCCAAGCCGTCGGCGACCTTTGGGTGCAGGGCTTTGACGTCGCGCTGCCGAATGTACCCGGGGCCCGTCGCGTTCCGTTGCCGGGTTACGCTTTCGAGCCAACACGGCACTGGATCGAGATCGACGCCGCTGTAAACGTCACTCCCTCGGCACGTGCCACCCTGCCTGCTCCCCCCCTTCAGTCCACGGCCACAATGAACGATCGTAAATCTGCACTCACCCGCGACATCGTCCAGATCCTCGAAGAGTTATCTGGCGAGACTATCACAAGCGACTCGATCAACCGTACGTTCCTTGAGCTCGGCTTCGATTCCTTGATGCTCGGCCAAGTCGCGCAGCGCATCCAGAAATCCACGGGCGCCAAAGTCGGTTTCCGGCAGCTTCTCGCCGATCTCCCCACGATCTCGCAGCTCGTTGATCACCTTGTGCCTCTGGTCCCCAAGAGACCGTTACCTGTTGTTGCATCTGCGGCGGCTGTCACAACACCGATGCGCTTGACCGCCATACCGGCAGCGGCCCCATCGGGCAGTCTCGACGCCGTCGTCCGTGAGCAGCTCGCCGCTGTCGAACGCATTATAGCGCAACAGCTGCAAGCTCTCGGTCAAACGCTGCCTGCAACGACAGTGATCGCCGCCGCCCCCGTTGTCGCCGGCGCGCCACTCACCGCGCCTGCAGCCAACGACGATGCCATCGGTGCCGAACGCTTTCGCATGTTCGAGCAGAAGCCGCGCGCAATGACAGTTGCGTCTACGCTCTCTGAAGCCCAAAACAGCCTCATCAAATCACTCATCACGCGCAGCGATGCCAAATTCCGCACCTCAAAATCCGATACCCAAACCCACCGCCGCACGCAGGCCGACCCGCGCTCCGCCAGTGGCTTCCGGGCAGAGTGGAAAGATCTCGTCTACCCGCTGGTCGTGACGCGTTCGCAGGGCTCGAAGCTCCATGACGCTGACGGCAACACCTTCGTCGATCTTGTTAACGGCTTCGGCCAAACCATGTTTGGTCATGCTCCAGATTTCGTCACTGATGCCATCAGAGCGCAACTAGACCTTGGCTTTGCCATTGGACCGCAGACGCCGCTCGCCGGTGAACTTGCCACCGAGCTTGCCAATCATCTCGGCCATCAGCGCGTCGCCTTCTGTAACACCGGCTCTGAAGCCGTCATGGCCGCCATGCGCATTGCTCGTGCGGTGACAGGCCGCAGCAAGATCGTCTTCTTTGGCGGCGACTATCACGGTCAGTTTGACGAAGTGCTGGCAAAAGGCTTAAGCCGCCGCGCGACCGTCCCTGGCGCGCAACCTGCGGCCGCCGGTATCCCACGCGAAAGCGTTTCTAACATCGTTGTGCTCCCTTACGACGCGCCTGAAAGTCTCAACTACATCCGCGCCAATGCCGATGATCTCGCAGCTGTCCTGGTCGAGCCGGTGCAGAGCCGCAATCCAGCGCTCTTCCCACAGCAGTTCCTCCGCGATTTGCGCGCGCTCACGCTTGAAACCGGCACCGCCCTCATCTTCGACGAAGTCGTCACCGGCTTTCGTGTCCATCCGCAGGGCGTTCAAGGACTGCTTGGCATCACCGCTGATATTGCCACCTATGGCAAGGTTCTCGGTGGCGGCATGCCGCTCGGCGTTCTCGCCGGCACGGCTAAATTCCTCGACGCTCTCGATGGCGGCGACTGGCAATTCGGCGATGCATCCGTTCCGGAGGTCGCGCCTACGTTTTTCGCCGGCACCTTCGTGCGCCATCCCCTCACACTCGCCGCCGCCAAAGCGACCCTTGCCCACATGCGGGACGCCGGGCCCACAATGCAAACGGCGCTCTCAGCCAAAACTGCCGGACTCGTCGATCGCCTGAACGCAAGCTTCTCTCGCCGGGGCGTTCAAACGCGTGCGGAACGCTTCTCCAGTTTCTTCTATTTCAATCTCGCCGCCGAAGACTCGTTGGCGAGCCTGCTCTATCCACTGATGCGTCTTGAGGGCGTGCACATCGCCGAAAGCTTCCCCTGCTTCCTCACCACTGCCCATACAGACGCGGACATTGCGCACATCTTGGCGGCATTTGAAACCGCGCTCGATGCACTGCACGCAGCCGGCATTCTGGTACCAGCCGTGCATGCGGTTGCATCGATCGCACCGGCCATTAGGGTGCAACACCTGCCAGACTCGATTACGCTGACGCCCGCTCAACGCGAGATCTATCTCGCTGCCCAGCTCGACGACCGCGCCTCCTGCGCCTTCAATGAGCAAGTCACACTGACGTTCGATGGCTCGATCTATCCCGACCACCTGACGGCTGCAGTGAACGATCTTGTCGCCCGCCATGACGCGTTGCGGGGCTACTTTGGTGGCACAGGCGAACATATGACGATTGCGCCACAGATCGCGCTAGACATCCCGCTGGTTGACTTGAGTGTGGGTGCAGATCCGCGGACGTTACTTCTCAACGCGCTTGCGATGAGTGCTGCTCTGCCGTTCGATCTCGCCAACGGCCCGCTGGTGCGCGCGACCCTTTTCAAGCTCGCCGCAAAGTCTCACACTTTGGTTTTTGCAGCTCACCACATCGTCTGTGACGGCTGGTCGCTGAATGTCATCGTCGAGGAACTCGCCGCGTTATACTCCGCCCGCACTACGGGGACCGAGGCTCAACTGCCGGAGGTGCTGCCGTTTCGCGTCTTTGCTGCCACTGAGGCGACTGCGGAAACGTCCACCAACCGCGCGTTCTGGACCGCCATGTACCGGAACGTGCCTGAACCTCTTGAACTCCCTTCAGATCGGCCGCGGCCCGTGGAGCGCACGTGGGCTGGGGCGACGGTTACGATTACCATTGGTGCCGAAATCACCCGCGCTTTCAAACAGTCGGCTGCCAAACACGGTGCGACCCTGTTTTCGGCGTTGTTCGCCAGCCTGCAACTTGTCCTCGGGCGGCTGGCCGGCAGCACTGATGTTGTGATCACAGTGCCAATGGCGGCGCAGACTAAGCTTGAGGGCCAAAGCCTGGTCGGGCATGCGGTCAACTTCCTGCCGCTGCGAGCGCGTTTTGATGCGCAGCAGCCCTTCGCGCGACATCTCGCGACCGTCAATACCGCTGTGCGGGAGGCGCTTGTGCACCAAGATTATACGCTCGGCTCGCTGGTTGCTGATCTCTCATTGAAGCGGACTATCGCGCGGACGCCGCTGAGTGATGTCCAGTTTAACCTTGAGCGTTTGCCGGATGCTCTGGATATCCCTGATGCCCGGCTGACTGTTGCACCCGCGCCGAAGGCAGCGGTCAACTTTGATCTCTTCTTCAACGTCATCGAGAGCCGTGACGGTCTTCGCATTGATGTCGACTACAATATCGATATGTATGAGGCGGACACGGTTCGCCGCTGGATCGGTCATTTGCAGACTGCAATGCAGAATGTCGTATCGCTCCCTGATGTTCCGTTGGCTGAGGTCGAACTGCTCGCCGCCTCAGAACGGGCCAGCTTACTGGTTGATTTTACCGGAACGGCCCGTCATTACCCCCGCGACGCGACAGTTCACGCCCTTTTTGAAGCGCAGGCGCGGAAAACACCGACGGTGCGTGCTGTCACATGCAATGGCACAAGTTTATCTTACGCAGAGTTGGACGCTGCTGCGAACCGCCTTGCGCATCTTATTGTGCAATCGGCACCGGGGCCGCGTGGCCGCGTGGCTGTTGCCGTTGACCGATCAACGGACATGCTGGTGGCACTGCTTGCTGTCATGAAGTCTGGTCACGCCTATGTGCCGCTTGATCCGACACATCCCGGCGTGCGGCTCGCCCAGACCCTCGACGCCGCAGATGTATCCGCGCTTCTTGTGAGTGGTCGAGAACGGCCGTCGTGGGTTCCGGATGCGCTCACGGTTGTTGCGCTGGACGCAAGTCGCGATAACTTGCGCCGCATGCCGGCGACACCTGTCAGTACGGGCAGTTCTGGCAGTTCGGGCGGTTCTGGCACCACACCGGCCTATGTCATCTTCACGTCAGGCTCGACAGGCACGCCCAAGGGCGTTGAAATTGGCCATCGCGCTGTTGTCAATTTTCTCCTGACAATGGCTGAGAAGCCGGGCTTCAATGACCGCGATCATCTACTCGCCGTGACGACGGTGTGCTTCGACATCGCTGGTCTTGAGCTTTATCTGCCGCTGATCAGCGGCGGTTCACTAACGATTGCGACACGCGACACCGTGCAGGATGTGTTTGCTTTGGTTCGCCTTGCGGCAGCATCCGGCACGACGGTTATGCAGGCGACACCGTCGCTGTGGCGCCTCCTGCTTGAAGCAGGTTTTAAACCGACTTCCCGTATCAAGATGCTCTGTGGGGGCGAGCCCCTACCGCGCGACTTAGCTGATGAGCTCACTGCCAACGGTGCACCGCTATGGAACCTCTATGGCCCGACCGAGACTACCATTTGGTCAGCAGTGACGCACGTCGGACCTGGGCCAGTCAGCATCGGTCGTGCCATCGCCAACACGCAACTCGTCGTCCTTGATGACAATGATCAGTTGTCGCTGCCCGGCACCGTCGGCGAACTTAACATCGGCGGCGATGGCCTCGCAGATTGCTACTTTAAACGGCCGGATCTCACGGCGGCCGCCTTCCGGGACATTACCCTGGCCCCAGGCCAGACCCATCGCCTCTATCGCACCGGCGATCTGGCGCGCCGCCATGGGGATGGCCGCATTGCGTTGCTGGGCCGGCGCGATCAGCAAGTCAAATTGCGAGGCTATCGTATCGAACTCGAGGACGTGGAAGCGACGCTGCGGGCTGCGCCGAACGTTTCTGCGGCGGCGGTTTCAGTGTTGAATGATGCCGTTCTTGGTCAGCGCTTGGTCGCCTTTGTGGTCCCGGCGGCTGACGCCACAATCGACACTAAGGCACTCGCGGCCCACGCCACCGCACAGCTTCCTGCCTACATGGTGCCCACCGCCTGGGTTACGGCGGGCGCGCTGCCGATGACTGCTAATGGCAAGCTTGACCGCAAGACATTGGCGACGTGGCCGGTCCCCGCGCCGGGCGTGGTGGCATTGCCCGCCAAGGCTGCCGAGAAACCTTTATTGATGACCGTGTCGACGGCAGTCACTGCTGGAACGGAGACCGAAGTTAAGATCGCATCGGTGTGGCGCGATGTCCTTGGCCTCACGGAGGTATCGCTGACCACGCCCGTCCTCGATGCCGGTGCCGACAGTCTGCATTTGTTCCGAATCGCTTCGCGACTGCACGCACTCGGCATTCCACTTCAGGCACGGGATTTGCTGAAACAGAGTACAATAGAACGGCAGGCTCGCTTGGCCGATGAACGGTTGGGGAAAGCCGAGGCGCTTGATGGTCGGACGCCAGCGCTCCCGCCAACTTCACACGGGACGCCGTCCCTCGCAGACTACCGTGCAGGCCTCAAACGCAACCGAACCGGCGCTTCATGATCCGCGACGAACAAACGCCCATTGCAAAGCCATCCCCGGTTGCCCCTGCAGCGGGCCTGCCGTGTGCGTTGGCACAGCAGCGCTTTTGGTTTCTGGAGCAATTGGACCCCGGCAATCCAGCACTCAATGTCGCGGTCCGCTGGCAGATGAAGGGCGCGGTCACTGATGCCGCTGTTGACCACGCCTTCCAGGCTCTGCAAGCGCGGCATGAAATCCTGCGCACGCGCTTTGTCGATGTGGACGGTGAACCGCGCCAGGTAACGATCCCTGACCTGCAAAGCAAAATCACGCTCGTCGACTTGAGCAGACTGACGACAGAACAGCGTGCGCGCGAAACCGAAGCTATCGGTCTGCGCGAGGCGCAGCGCCCGTTCGATCTGGAAGCTGGTCCACCGGTGCGGCTGGCCATGCTGCGGTTGGATGATCGCAACATCGTCATTCTGCTAACGATGCATCACATTGCCACCGACGGCTGGACCATGGGTCTGCTTTCGCGCGAGTTTGGCGCACTTGTTAGCGAGGCGATGTCGGGACCGGCGGCCGTGCTGACCCCTCTGGATATGCAGTATGGCGACTACGCGTTGTGGCAGTCAGACATGCTGGCGCAGGGCGCTTTTGATGGCGACGCGGGGTATTGGCGCACCGCGTTGAAGGATCTGCCACGTTTTGAGGTGTCGCCCGACAAACCAAGACCGGCTCGACTGGGGTCTGCTGGAGATTTCCGACTGCGCAATCCTGCGCCCGCCTTGATGGACCGTGTCGAGGTGTTGGCACGCAGCCAAAGTCAAACCATGTATACGCTGGCAGCGTCGGCACTGGCGATGGCGCTGGCGGCTGAAACCGGTCGCACAGAGGTGACGATGGGCACGCAAGTCGCCGGTCGCGAAGACCTCTTGTTGGAGCCTCTGGCTGGTCTTTTTATCAATACAATTGTTTTGCGATTCGATCTCGCCAAGTCAACGTCTGGCCGTGACGTGAATGATGTTTGCCGACTTGTGATTGATGATGCGATGGCGCACCAGCGCTTTCCATTCGAAAAACTAGTGGAAATGCTGAACCCACCCCGCGATGCGTCACGGACCCCGCTTTACTCGGTGAATTTCACACTGATCCGACCCGTCGTCCAATCGGAGCGCTTCGGTGAGATTGATCTGGTGTCGCTACCGTCTCAGTTGACGGGGGCGCAGTACGACTTACTGTTCTTTATGGTCAAGCGTGACGACGGCTGGCGCATGGTGTGCGAAGCGAGCAGCGATCTCTATCACACGTCGACACCTGATCGCATTTTGAGCCGCTGGGAAGCTGCTTTTCAGCGCTTGCTGGAGGCACCCGATGCCGACATCAGCCACTGGACTGGCCTGGACTTGCCTGCACATGCGGTCGTGACCACATCTCCATCTCTGGTCGACAAACCCGAGCTTGTGGGCGCGATCCAATCAATTTGGTGCGACTTTCTCGGCCGAACAGACGTGGGCCCGCGCTCTAACTTTTTTGACAGTGGTGGGCATTCATTGCTCGCGCTTCGCATGCTCGCACGTGTACGCGCGTTGACCGGCAAGCAGGTTCCGGTGGCGCGCCTGTTTGAAAATCCAGTCCTGGCAGATTTCGTTGCAACGCTCGCGCCGGGCGGCCCGCCGAAGGTTGATCCGCAGATTGCTTATATTCAGCCCCGTGGTTCCCGCCCACCGGTCATCGCGTTGAACGACGGTGCAGTCTATCGGTCCATTGCCGAGCACATCGGCACGGACCGTCCTTTTATCGATGTGCATCTTGCCAATACTGACGGTGGGACTTTTCACCAGCCCACCGGTTCGTTTGAAGAGTTCGCTGCCAATGCGGTGCAACTCATCAAGCGCGCGCAGCCTGAGGGGCCCTATACCCTGATGGGGCATTGCGTGTTTGGTGCCGTTGCCCTTGAAGCCGCACAGCAACTCAGGCGCGCTGGTGACGAGGTGTCGTTGGTTGTGATGCTCGATACGCTGGCACCAGGCTATGTCGAGGATATGCCGTGGTATGATCGTGCGCTGCGGCGCTTGCAACTGCTACGATCTTCCGGCCGCTTCTTCGTCGAACTCTTCGGCAAGCTGCATCGCGGCGAACTGGCGCTCGCGTCAGTGCTTTTCCAATATGGCTTTATACGCCGCAATGGGCTTCTGCGATTGCTGGAATGGAGCGGGGTCGTCAAGCCCGTCGAGCATACGCCGGAGGACTACGCGGAAATCGTGTTTGGTAATCACCTACTGGATGCACGCCGCGCGTACCGGCTGACGCCTTATGCCGGAGACGTCCTACAGTTCCGGGCCGCGACCGCGCGGGATGGCCGGCTCTTCGACAAGGGTTTTGGATGGAGCCGTTGGGTAGCGGGGACGTATCGTGTCATCGGTGTGCCGAGCGATCACTTCAATATGCTGCGCGGTGCTGCCTCCGAAGTGATCGGTGGCGCGGTGGCCGAGCACCTGGAGCGTATTGAAACGAAGAAGCACAACCGTTAGCAGGGCCGCAGGCGCAACCGATGGCGGGACGGGTATGGAACGGCATTCAAAGCTACGCGCTCCGTTTTACGTCGGCTTGGGATTCATGCTGCTCGCGCTGGCGGTGGCCGGCTGGCTCAGCCGTCCATTCGTCAGGTTAGGCCTCGTCGCATCTGCGGTCCCCAAGCCGCTTGGTGCACTGACTGTCGCGAGCCGTGACATTGCGTTGCCGCTGCTGCGTGCTGACGGCAAAGAGACATTTTCAGTGCCGATCCGACTTTGGTTTCCAGCGCCAGAACAGTCGCGCCATGCCACCGGACCGTCAGGCCCGGCGCTGGTTCTTTATCTGCCGGTATGGGGTGGCAAGCGCGACGACAACACTGGCTTCACGGCCAATCTGGCAAGTCGTGGATTCGTCGTTGCCGCAATTGACGACATCCATCAGGACTCCGACTTAGGCGACGTAACACCAGCGGACGCCGCAATTCGTCATACACTGTTTGACTTTTCGAGCGATGCCAGCCGAGCGCGGATGCTGGATGCGTTTGACCGACGCCTTGAACTGGAAGCCGCCAAAGTCTCGGCTGTTTTGACAGCGTTGATCGCCAACCCGGCACTGCTGCCGGCAGGCGCGCAGTTCGATGCAAAGCGCATTGGCATCGTAGGTGCCTCGTTTGGAGGCGCGGCGGCCGTAGAAGCAGGGTTTCGTGACACGCGGGTCCGGGCGGTTATAAATTTTGACGGTTGGCTGCGTGGCCGCGCCGCGAATGGCACGCTTGCCATACCGTTTGCCAACTTCAACAGTTCGCGCGGGGTGCCAAAACCAGCTACCATCAATGCGCCTGATGCGCGGCCGAATTATAAATTCGTAGCAGCGCGCAATGCTGAGACGACTGCTGCCATCGAGCGGCACTTGGCGGTGCGGAGCGATATGATCGACGCGACGATTGCCGGCGCGAACCACGGCGACTTTACCGATGAAATTTATGAACCTGGGCGTTGGAAGCAATGGCGCCCCTGGAGCGACAGGATGATCGCACCGGCTCGGATGCACGAAATTGTCGATATGTATGCATCGACTTTTTTGCTGGCCCATTTAAGTGACCGGCCCACGCCTCTTGGGGCACTCAACCCTGTTGCTGCTGAAGCTCCGGAGGTATCAATCCAGCGGGGCCGTGGCCGCATACCGGGCTAGGGTCGTTCCGCTCTTGATGGAATCGAGGAACGACCCCAGCTCTTTGTTTGGTCGTGCTTCTTTCGGGAAAACCGCTGCACACTTTTGCCGGAAGCACTCTAATGTGCCGGCACTCATGGCCACGTGCGTTATAGGACATTGACCCAATGCCGACACCTGTTCAGACCGATCCACCGGAGCTGCTCTATTCAATTGCCGATGGCGTCGGGCATGCTGTTTTTAACCGTCCGCAGGCCCGCAATGCGCTGACGTTCGCCATGTATGACCGGCTAGCCGACATCTGTTCGAATGTGCCAGGCGACGGCAGTGTGCGAGCGCTTGTCATCTCTGGCACTGGCGGCAAAGCTTTCGCTGCGGGGACGGATATTTCGCTGTTTCGGGATTTCAAGGGTGCCGTCGACGGCTTGGCATATGAGACAGCGATGGAAAAGCGGCTGACCGCGATTGAATCATGCCCGATCCCGGTCATTGCCGCCATTTCTGGTGCGTGCACAGGCGGCGGGGCCGCCATTGCTGCATGCTGCGATCTTAGACTTGGGACAACCGACATGAAGTTCGGTTTTCCCATTGCACGGACGCTTGGCAACTGCCTGTCGGCGGCGAGCCTCGCCAAGCTAGCGTCTTTGGTAGGTCCGGCCAAAGTCACGGAGTTGATCTTCACAGCGCGGTTGATGGAGGCTGCGGAGGCACGGGCCACGGGTCTGGTGTCCGAGGTTCTGACAAGCCATGACGCGTTGATCCATCGCGCGCTGGCGCTTGCTGCGGATATTGCCACGATGGCACCACTGACACTGCGCGTGACCAAAACGCTGCTGCGGCGGATCCGTATCGAGGGTGCCAATGCAGATGATCGCGATCAGCTGGCAATCGCCTATGGCAGCGCTGACTTCCGAGAAGGGCTCACAAGTTTTCTGGCGAAGCGACCGCCGCAATGGACCGGATGCTGATCACATATCTATCTGACGTGCTCAAGCGGCGTTTGTCGCCAAAGGTTGGGTCAGCAATGCATAGAGCGACGTCTGATCTTTCGCCGCGCGCAACTGGGTCATGAGCCTTGGGTCGCGCATCAAACGCGACAGACGGGCTAGCGCTTTGAGGTGGTCGGCCCCTGCATCTTCAGGGGCCAGGAGCAGGAATACGAGATCGACCGGTTCACCGTCCATGGCGTCGAATGGAATGGGCGCATCGAGCCGGGCGAAAATGCAGGCAATCCGCTTGACGCCGGCCAACCGGCAGTGCGGAATTGCAATGCCGCGACCGACTCCCGTTGACCCTAGCCGTTCGCGCTGCAGCAGCGCTTCAAACAAGTCGCGGCCGGACAGCTTTTCGAGCTTTGCGGCGCGTTGAGCGAGGTCTTCAAGCACCAGCTTTTTGGACTTCGCCTTGAGCAGAGGGATAACCGCGTCGGGGGCGATCAAATCGGTCAGTGTCATCGGCACGCTGCCGTCCTTATTATCCGTCTCAGCATTCATCCGGTTGCCCCGCTACCTACCGCCCAAGTCCTTGCTCCAGCACCTGATAGCGCTAAGGAGTAGACGAACTTTTGCTGGGGCTATGGACACGACTATTACTCGCTGTCACCCGCTGATTGCCTTGCTTTGCGGCAGCGTTCTCAGTGTGGGATGTACCCCGTTAGGTGAGCCGACCCGCGAAGTCAATTCAAACCCACGTTTATCTGGGTTCAAGCACCCGATAGCACGATTTAAGCCATTGTTTGACAGTATTATTTCTATTTTTCTACCGCTTAAACGCTCGCGCGTTGACGTTCTTTCGGCATCGCCAAGGCCTTCTCCCGACGGCGCTGCACAGACGACGAGATCCGCATGCCCTCGCGATACTTTGCGACGGTTCGCCGGGCGATCTCGATGCCTTGGGATTTCAACAGTTCCACCAGCTTGTCATCCGAGAGGATCGCCGATGCTTGTTCCGCGTCGATCAGCTGCTTGATGCGATGCCGCACCGACTCTGACGAATGGGCTTCCGCATCTCCATCAGCGGACTGGATGGCCGACGTGAAGAAGTACTTCAACTCATAAATCCCGCGCGGCGTCGATACGTATTTGTTCGAAGTCACCCGGCTGACCGTGCTTTCGTGCATTTTGATTTGATCGGCCACTGTCTTTAGATTGATCGGCCGCAAGTGTTGGACGCCGTGCGTCAGGAACGCATCCTGCTGCCGAACAATCTCCTCGGCCACGCGCAGGATTGTCCGGGCGCGCTGATCGAGGCTTTTGACCAGCCAGTTGGCGCTCTGCAGGCAATCAAGCAGATAACCTTTGTCCTTTTCGTTTCGCGCTGTTTTGCTGACCAGCGAATAATAGCTCCGGTTGACCAGCACGCGTGGCAAGGTGTCGGCGTTCAGTTCGACATGCCAACCGCCATCGCGCGCCGGCCGTACGTAGACATCAGGAACGACAGGCTGCACGAATACACGACCAAATCGGAGGCCGGGTTTTGGCTCAAGAGCGCGCAGCTCGCTGATCATGTCCGCCAGCTCTTCTGCGTCGACACTGACGGCGCGCCGTAGCGCCGGCATATTGTGTTGACCCAGCAGCGCGAGATTCTCAACCAAACGCGCCATGATCGGATCGTAGCGGTCCTTTTCGATCAGTTGAAGCTTAAGGCACTCGGCAAGGGAACGTGCGCAGACGCCGGTCGGTTCGCAGCCCTGCAGCACGACCAATACGCGCTCGAGATGCGCAAAAGTGATCCCGATCTTGTCAGCCAACGCAACTAGGTCGCCATCAATGTAACCGGCCTCGTCCACGAGATCGACGAGATGCGTGCCGATCAAGTAGTCGACGCGATCAGACAGCAAGAGGCCAGCCTGCGCCAGCAGATGGTCCTTGAGAGAGATCTGTTCAGACATCTGGTCTTCGAGCGCGTTGCCGTCGCCTTCATGAGCCCCATTGCGCGAGGTCATCGTTTCCCAGCCCGATGACTGCGCACCAGGGGCTACGCCCATATCGCCGTTGGCGAGATCGGTTGGCGTCGCATCCGGAAATAGAGATCCGGCATCGCTATCGACTGCATCTTCGGCGGCGGCTGTGGAACCACCAAATTCCATCGCTTCGAGGCCACCGCCATCGTTGCTTGCTTCAGCAACAGGCTCTCCCGCCTGCTCGCGGCGCTCGTCGGCTTGGTCGTGCTCGAGCAGCGGGTTGCGCTCCAGCTCGGTTTCAACGAACGCGGCCAGCTCAATATTGGAATACTGAAGCAGACGAATGGCTTGCTGCAGCTGAGGTGTCATCACCAGCTGCTGGCCTGCCCGCATTTCTAATCTTGGCGAAAGTCCCATAACCGCCCACTTGGCCCTTTTCGGGCGTCTGACGCAAACAAAGTCGTCAGGGAGCTATACTTTACCGCCCTTAACCGAACATGTCGCCCAAATAGACCCGGCGAACGTCTTCGTTTTGTATGATTGCCTGAGGGTTACCATGTGTCAGAACTTGACCATCTGCGATCACGTAAGCCCGATCTACGAGGCTTAATGTCTCGCGGACGTTGTGATCGGTGATCAACACCCCAATGCCGCGCCGTGTCAAATGCCGCACCAGCTCCTGGATATCCCCCACAGCAAGAGGGTCAATGCCGGCGAATGGCTCGTCCAGCAGCATGAAATCGGGATCTGACGCCAGCGCCCGCGCGATCTCGCAGCGCCGCCGCTCGCCGCCTGACAGCGCCATTGATGGGCTCTTTCTGAGACGCGTGATCTTGAATTCTTCCAGCAACTCGTCGAGTTTCTCCTTACGCCTCTTTTTCTTAGGCTCGACCAGTTCGAGCACTGCCATGATGTTTTGCTCGACGGAAAGGCCCCTAAAGATCGAGGCCTCCTGTGGCAGGTAACCGATCCCCAGCCGTGCCCGACGGTACATCGGCAAACGCGTCACATCGCGGCCGTTAATAGTGATCCTGCCGTCATCAGCTGGCACCAGACCGGTGATCATATAGAACGTTGTTGTCTTGCCCGCGCCATTGGGCCCCAGCAACCCGACTGACTCGCCGCGTGCCACCGCCAAGCTCACGCCTTTGACCACCTTGCGGCTCTTGTAGCTTTTCTGCACGCCATACGCGGTCAGCCAGCCTTCGCCACCGTGATAGGCCGTCTCGGTGCCATCACCACCTGCGGCAACACGGTTTGCGCCCTCATCGCCCAGTGCAAACGCAGGCTCATAGACCTCTTCGTCTGGAAGATCGGGTTCTGGTGCGACGGCGGTCTTGGAGCGGAACAGTTTCATAGGGTGCCCTGTGCGTCGCAACGGCTCATCAACGTGACCTGGCTTGAATTGAAAGCCCGCATCAGTTCCCCCGATAAACGGTGCTGGGGCTCGTCTGCGCCGGAGCAGCTGGCTTGGCATTGCGCTGCACGACGACTGGCGACGCGCCGGCCTGGACCTTGCCTTCGGCTGCCTGCTTCAACTGTTCTGGATAAAGGATCACGCAGGTCTGACCGCCGCCTGCGGGGCACGTCGTCGGCTGCGTTGGGGGCGCGACGCCGGGTTTGGCGGCGATGCTCAACTGACCGGGTGTCGGGGTTGCTACGGCCGGCGCAGCGCCGGTGGCAGTACTGTTCTCGACAAATGCCTCGCCTGTTGTCAGGTCCATCTTTAAGCGTGCGCCTTTGATCTCGTTGCTGGCCTGTCTCAGCGTCACGCCCTGCGGCCCGGCCATCGTCACCCGGTTTGCCTTGACGTCGAAGCTCGCTGTTTGTCCTTCGGCTTCTTTGCCGTCTTTGGAGATGATCTTGGTGCCGCCACGTGTGTCGATTGTCGTGAGCTGCGCGCCCCCTGCCGCACCTTTGGACGTATCAGCACCTGACGCCAGCAAACCGGTCTGGCCGGTGTAGTTCGCCACCAACTCTGCGGTCTGAATTGTATATTCTCCCTGCTTGGCTACGACGCGCCCGCGGAAGATTGCCTGCTTCGTCGCTTCATTCACTTCGAGTGTATCGGCCTCGATATCGGTTGGCGCACCGGGCTCTCCGCGAAGTCCACTCAACGGACCTGCCGCATCGCCCGGTGTCGGGAGAGGCGGCGCTTTGGCCTTTGCCACTTGTCCTTGTTTTGCGGGTTCAGCAGACTGCACAAGCGTTGCTGCAATTCGACCGGGGCCTGCATTTGCGGTTACACTCGGCGTATCGAGGCGGCTTTTGCCAGCCTTACGGTCAACGGCCAAGCGACCGCCGCGAAACACGTTACGCCCCTGCGTCAGCTCCACCGCACCAACGAACAATGCGGTATCGGCCTTGACGTCGAAGTCGACCACATCAGCGACGATGCGACGATCACTGCCCGCTGTCAGAACGACGCCGGTTCGGGCCACCAAACGCGACAGTTGAGCCGCTGATCCGTCGGCCGTCGGCGGCGCTATCGCTGCGAGAGGCGTAGTGGTTTGCGCAGTGGTCGGCGCGCCATCGAGGCCGGTCTGCTTGCTTGCCTGCCCTTCGTAGGTCACGCGCAACTCGGGTGCCCTGAGCTGTGTCTCGCCCTGCGTCGCGACGACTTGCCCGCGGAAATCTGCCACCGATTTCAAATCGTCGATATCGAACTCCTGCGACCGGATGTCGACGGGTTGCTTAGCATCGCCGCCAAGGCCAATGCTCGGTCGAGCCCCTGTTACTGCCGACGGTGTCTGCACTAGCCGTAGCGCCACATTGCCGCGAAATTTTCCAACCCGGGTCGTGGTCGAAAAATCCATGGCATTGGCGGTCAACGTGCCGGTCGGCATCTGCGCCCGGATCGGGTCTTTCGACACCACGCGGTTCTCTTTGGTGTAAACCATCGCCCGGTCGAGCTGCGCTCGCATGCCGTTTGTCGCGTCGATATCGACGCCATCAAACAACTCCAGCTCGCTCTTTTTGGTGTCGAGGATGCCGCGTGTCGATTTAAGAAACGTCTTGACGCCATTGGCTTGTGTGAGATCGCCATCGATCCCTTCGAGTTTGACTGGTCCGGTCATCGCGAGATCGACCACTGCTTCGCGCGCGCGGACCTCGTATTTGCCGTTTTCCTTGGTCACGCCGAAGTACGATGGATTCTTCATTTTCAAATCGTCGGCCGTCACTTCGATCTTGCCGGGCTTGAACGTGCCAGACCCGACGGCGAAGCTTGTTTTCAAGAGTACGCCGTAGGCCGCGAAACTTGCCAGCACGCCGATCGGCAAAACAAATCGCAGCGCCTTCACAAAAATTGTATGCCGCCGCGCGGCTCGAAACAGGCGTCCGCGCCTGGTCAATGCGCCATCGTCGCCGCCGGCCTGCTGGCCGTCTGCTGTTCCCATCGATCGATGTCCGGCCGCTCGCCCTGCGGCCCCCAAGGACGTCATTTTCGTTCGCACCTGTCCGCGCTGCATGAACCAACGGAGTCGGTTCACCATGCCTCCCGCCTCATGCGGCGCAATTGGGGTCACATTGGGACCGGCTCAGTGGCGATTCAATGAGAGAAAACATCCACATCGTCAAAGCCCGCCAGGTCCAACGCCGCCCGCTCTGGGAGAAATTTGAAACACGCCTCGGCCATCGCACCCCGGCCTTCGCGCTCCAGCATCATATCGAGCTTGGCTTTGAGCGCGTGAAGATGCAGCACATCGGAGGCAGCATATGCCCGCTGCGCATCCGACAGGGTCGCCGCCGCCCAATCGGAACTTTGCTGTTGCTTGGACATTTCAAGGCCCAATAGCTCGGCCGAAAGGTCTTTGAGACCATGCCGATCCGTGTAGGTCCTGACCAGTTTGGAGGCAATTTTGGTGCAGTAGAGGGGTGCCACGGTCACGCCGAGATATTTTCTCAACACGGCAACGTCAAAGCGCGCAAAGTGAAATATTTTCAATGTCTTGGCATCTTCGAGCAGTGTCTTGAGGCGCGGTGCCGTGTAGTTCTTACCGTCGAACTGCACCAAGTGAGCGACGCCGTCGCCACCCGAAAGCTGCAGCACACACAACCGGTCCCGGTGCGGCTTCAGTCCGAGCGTTTCGCTGTCGACCGCCACGCCCCTTGGAAACGCCAGTCCGTCTGGCAAGTCTCCTTTGTGAACGTGGATCTTCACGTGCGCCATCTGCGCCATCTGGGGAGAAGCCGCCATGGGAAGGTCCTCGGCTATACGGTTGGTAGGAATTCTCAGAATCACAGTCAGACTTTGGCAGAACACGCCAGCGTAGGCCATGGTGTGGCAACTGCGTTGCCAAAGTTGCGGCGGTCCATTCGATTGCGAGTGCTCTTGATGTTCTTTTTTTGTTCGATAAAACCAGCCGGGCCACCGCATCGCTTCAATCTCTAAGCATGTCGAAGCGCCCATCAGGCTTTCCTCCAGCGACTTCATCAAACGATCAGTGGGACACGAACAGTTTATCGTAGACTTGGCTCCCTTGCCTCGACGACACGTTGAGGATCAGCTTATCACTGCGATGGTAGACCTTTTACTTGGCAGTGCCGCTCGTGATTCGATAATGTCCAACAGCTCGAAGTCCGGTCGAACGATTTCGTATCTTCCGTTGGTGGCTGCGAGCCTCGTCACACTCTCTTTCTTCGCGTCCCGCATTCATGCCGCTGGTGGGCTCACGGCGTTCTGCGTTATGGCGGTGACGATGGCAGCTGCGGCAGCGTGGGCGGCCACCGCGTCTGACGAGATCGATGAGCGGCGCGCGGTGCTGATCATTCTCTTCGCCGCCGCCGCAATGCGCCTGCCATTTTTGCTGGCCGAACCCTATCTTTCGACAGACCTTTATCGATACATCTGGGATGGCCGGGTGCTGGGGCATGGCATCAATCCGTATCGATACGTACCCGCCGCACCGGAACTCGCCGCGCTACGCGACAGCGTTATCTATCCGAACATCAATCGCGCAGACTATGCGCCAACGATCTATCCGCCGGCGGCACAGCTGCTGTTCTTTTTGACGACGCGCATTAGCGAGAGCGTGCTCGCCATGAAGGCCTGTATGCTGGCGTTCGACGCTCTCAGCATCGCATGTTTGCTCGGTATTTTGAGTCATCTCGATCTGCCGGGCCGTTGGGTTGCGGCCTACGCGTGGCACCCGTTAGTGCTGTGGGAGATAGCTGGTAACGCGCATATCGACGCTGCGATGACTGGGACAATGCTGTTCAGTGTTTGGCTGTTCCTGACGCGAAGTCCGCTGCAGGCTGCTGCTGTCGCGACTTTCGCGGCTCTCATGAAGCCAATCGCGTTGCTGGTACTGCCGGTTTACTGGCGGCCGTGGGATTGGCGCATGCCTGCGCTCGTAGCGGCAATCGTTGCGTTGCTCTATCTGCCGTATATGTCAGTCGGTTGGAAAGTACTCGGGTTCGCATCCGGATACGCGGCTGAGGAGGGCTACAAAGCTGGCGGTGGTTTTTGGTATCCAGATCTCCTACAAGTCTTGACGGGACCCATTCCGGGGATCGGAAGGATTTATCTGGTAGCGGCCGGCCTAGGGCTAGCGGTTCTTGCGTTGCGTATCGGTTTTCGCTCGGACCGTTCTGCGCGCACCTCGATTGAGGCGCTCGGCGTCCTGGTGACAGTGTTTCTGGTGCTGCTGACGCCGCATTATCCCTGGTACTATCTAGCGGCAACACCGTTCCTTGCTATTTATCCGCGGGTGCTGACGTTGTGGGTTCTCAGCATTGGCGGCCTTCAGATGCACGACGTTATCCCGGGTGATATCGTTCCCGACTTCGGCCGCCGGCAGTTTGTATTTCACGCGACAGTTCTGTTGGCGGTCGCATGGGATATTTATGCGCGCCGAAGGTCGATTGGTAAATTGTCGATGACAGAAAGATGACTGAAAGATGACTGGGGCCCATCGACTTCCAGTGCCATAGTCTACGACGCTTCAGATTGAATTTCGTCGATAACAAGAGTTAGGAACGCAGCTTGACCGTCGCCGTCGCAATCGTATGCAAGACTCCGGCAGCGGGAACTTCCAAAACACGATTGAACCCACCGCTCTGCCCAGAAGACTGTGCGGAGATATCTGCCTGCTTCATCACGGACCTGGCGCGAACCATAGATCTCTTGACGCCTGATGGCGTCGTCGGGTGTGCGGTCTACACGCCGAAAGGCTCAGAAGCGGTCCTGCGAAAGTTGCTACCCGCTCGTTTTGAGCTGACGTTGCAAGGTGAGGGCGCACTCGGTGAACGACTTCTGCAAGGGACTATCGACCTTCTTGCGCAGGGGCACGAAGGCGTCATCCTCGTCAGCTCGGACAGTCCAACCTTGCCGCTCTCAATCCTTCAGGGAGCTGTGCGCGCAGTGCGGCAAGGCGATTGCGTGGTGTTGAGCCCAGCCTACGACGGCGGGTACACGCTCATCGGATTGTCGAAACCGCATGCGCGATTGTTCGCGGACATTCCCTGGAGCACCAGTACTGTCTACGCCTTGACCGTCGCTCGGGCGAAAGAGATAAATATTCCCGTTGTTAACGTACCTGGCTGGTATGATGTCGATGATGCGGCGTCGCTGGACATGCTCGAAAGCGAACTGGCGGGGTATCCAGTGCCGTTTTCCGGGTTGACCGGTACTGACGCTGCGGCGACGCGTTCATTTCTCAACAAACGAAATGCAGCCCTCGAAGCGAAAAATTCTAGACCTCTGCCTGGCAATCAGAGGAGTTAAGTTACCATGCGCATAGGCCAAATCGACGTATCTGTGACGCTCGTCATCCCATGCCTGAATGAGGCGGTTCCCATCGCTGGCGTCGTGCAAGAGGCTTTGGCGCAAGGCATTGATTGCGTCCTCGTCGTTGACAATGGCTCGACCGATGACACGGCACACGTTGCGGCGGCGGCGGGCGCGATCGTCGTAACGGAGACTACGCGCGGATATGGCCGCGCGTGTGCAGCCGGCCTTGCTGCGGTGCCGCGCGCAACCGAGATCGTCTGCTTCTTGGACGGCGACGGAAGCGACGTGCCAACGTTCCTGAGCGCGGTTATCGGACCCATCGCGCGCAACGAAGCAGACTTCGTTATGGGTTCGCGACTGCGTGGCCAGCGTGAGCCGGGCAGCATGACGCCCCAACAAATCGTTGCCGGTTGGCTCGCAGGGCTCTTGATGCGGTTGAGGTACGGCGTGACATTTACCGACATGTCACCGTTTCGGGCGATGCGACTGGCCCGCTTGCGCGCACTGGGGATGGCCGAGCAGACCTACGGGTGGAACCTCGAAATGCAGATGCGGGCGGCGGCGGGCGGATTGCGGATTGTCGAGGTGCCGGTTGATCATCGGTGCCGTCGCGGCGGGGTGTCCAAAGTGTCCGGCAATTTCGTAGCGGGCCTCCAAGCAGCCTGGAAAATCATGACAACATTTGTGCGGCTGAGCTGGTCGCTGCGAGCAAAGCCAGCGGTTGCAGCGCATAATCGGACATCACCATGAAAATCCTGTTGACTGGTGGTGCTGGATTTATCGGCCAGCACGTCTTGCGACGGTTGCTGTCGCGCGGGCACGAGGTGCGCGTTCTGGATTCTCTGCGGGCCGATGTTCATGCGAAGCCTGAATGGGCTCCTACAGGCGACATTGAGTTTCGTATTGGCGATGTGCGCGACACGGCCGCACTCGATCCTGCGTTGAAGGGCGTCGACAGCGTGGTGCATCTTGCCGCCAAGGTCGGCCTTGGCGTCGATGTGGGCGATTTACCCGAGTACGCACTGTCAAATGATGTCGGGACCGCGGTACTCCTTGCCGCCATGGCGCGGGCCAAGGTGACGCGGCTCACACTGGCGAGTTCGATGGTCGTCTACGGAGAAGGCTATGGTCTCTGCAGGGAGCACGGTGCTGTCATGCCCGGACCTCGCATCGAGAGCGCTCTGGCATCCGGCAAGTTTGAACCTCCGTGTCCGATCTGCGGCAAAGCACTTGAGCCGTCGCTTGTCGGCGAGAACGCGCCGTTCGATCCGCGAAATGCCTATGCCAGCAGCAAAGTTGCACAGGAGCATTATGCTTCCAATTGGGCTCGCGTTACCGGCGGCTCGGTGGCGGCTTTACGCTACCACAATGTCTATGGCCCCGGCATGCCGCGCGACACGCCCTACGCCGGCGTCGCTGCCATATTCACGTCGGCGTTGCGACGCGGCGAAGCGCCGAAGGTTTTCGAGGACGGCGGGCAGCGCCGCGATTTCGTGCACGTCAGCGACGTTGCGGCGGCCACGGTTCATGCGTGCGAACAGCATGCCAACGGTGTCCGGGCGTTTAACGTGGGTTCCGGCACGCCGCGGACGGTCGGCGAGATGGCAAAGGCTCTTGCGGCGTCACTCCAAGGACCTGAACCCATCGTAACGGGTGGCTACCGGCTGGGCGATGTCCGTCATATCACAGCGGACTCATCGCGCTTGAAATCGGAACTCGGCTGGGTGCCTGAGATCGAATTCGCAGCCGGGATGGCTGAACTCGCCGCCTCTTGAGTGATGAGGTAGAGCGAATCGTCCGACCTGCACTTCGCTTTCTTCGCCATGGCCGCGAAGGCGGCCACCCAAGCAAGTCGATTTTTATCACAAAGGCCGAACCAGCCGAGATACCAAGAGCTGTATCACGGATGACTTTAACGGCGACGCAGACCTTCAGCTTGCTTGGGTGGCCGCCTTCGCGGCCATGACGTCTGTTGCGCAGATGACGAGTCAAAGCAAAGGCTCGCTTGACTGAGAGGACAGACCCTCTCATGCGAAGCGGCGATAGATCGAGGCGACCATCCCTTGTCCGGCAAACGGCCCACTGGGTTCACGCTGCAGGATCGCGTCAAGGCCCAAGCTGCGGCCCGCGTTGTGCAAAAGGAACATGCCTTGTGTGAACATCAAGAAC
>JANNEU010000147.1:0-1778 GCA_031379035.1 Hyphomicrobiaceae bacterium
GTGGAAATCATCTTCGACGCTCATAACAGTGAACCCGCACATCGCGGAAAGATATTGAATTTGTTGCCATATCGTTGCTGACGCAGGCTGCACTTATCGAGCGCACATCGCGATTTCGCTCCATAAACCCTTGAAATCAAACAACCGACCGCAAGCGCACATCGCGCCCCTTTATCCTGCCATCGGTCGGTTGTGTGACCTGTTCCACCCCTCGACACACGCCATAATGCGCGATGCCTCGCCTTCAAGCGATTAAAGGACACAGTTTCCATCATGGCTCGCGATTCTTTGGGCGAGCAACGAACAGGCCACCAGACAATGGAACGATGGCAGAGATGTCACGCACGGAAGGTGCTGTTGCAGCAACCTCTACATTGCCTTCAGGTCGCGCGCTAACGTCTGACAAAAGACGCGCCTCTCGCATGACGAAGAGTGATGATTGGTGCCATTTCTGCTGCCCGGTCGCAGCGACACTGACAGGATCAGGCAACTTACCGCCGCCGAAGAAAGGCAAGAGTGCGGCAACATAGGCGCGGGTTTCAGGCGGTAGTGAACGCTTCCCCGACAGATAATCCTCGTATCGCTTTGGTCCCGCATTGTAGGCGGCGAGAAAGCCGGGTGAGCCATAGCGGTCGTGCAATTCGCGCAAGTATGCAGTTCCGGCCAGAATGTTATCGCGTGGGTGATATGGGTCTTTGCCAAGCCGATATCGAACGCGCAGTTCGTCCCATGTATCCGGCATGATCTGCATCAAACCCATAGCACCTTTTGGTGAGACAGCGCGTTGCACGCCCGCACTTTCTGCCCGCATGACAGTGCGAATCCAGGTCGTCGGAATGCGAAAGCGCCGTGATGCTTCAGCGACATGAGCGGCATAGGCTCTGTTGGGATATTGCAGCTTGATCGGTACTGCTTCTGCCGATGCGCTGTGAGATGAGTCCGTAATCGCGCACAGACCAGCGATCAAGAGAAACGCCACGATGCCACTCGTTCCGCCTCGCAATCGACGGTACGTTGCCACCGTGCTCGCCTCCGTCAAGGGCAAGGCGCAAGCGCCGGTCTGCGACCGCCCTTGACCTCGGCTCCGCGCGGTGCCCGACATGAAGTCGAGCGGGACGGAGGGATGAGACGGCTTTTCCGCGAACTTAGGGATGAACCTTCGGTGCGCTATCCCGCGCATCAAGCTGATGACATGACGCATGGCTTCAGTCCTGTTCAGTGCGTTTTGGCGGACGGTTCCAGTGCAGGCTCCAGTTCGCCTTCTCATCGCCGGATTGAAAGAGATTGGCGCGGATCGGCTGCTGCAAAGTTGGATCGTCAAGAAGCAGGGAAACATAATCGCCCGCTTTTTCGCCGACGCGTTTCCAGCCCGCTCCGATCTCTGGACCTTCATCATCACCGCGATGGAGGCGGTAGTCGGGTGCATTCTCAGCGTCACTGTGATCGGCGGGAATGATAACCATTTCAATGTCGAGGGCGAGGGTGCGGATGCGTCCGGCATAACCTGACTTGGTGCGCTTGAAATCTCCGATCTGTGTCATGGTCGATACTCCTTGGTTGAAGTTGTAGTGGTAGGAGATTGGTTGTTGGGGTTGTCCAGGGGACCGCGACCTACTGCGTTTGTCCAAATCGGCAGAGCCTTGCCGATGACTGCGGTAATGGGAGTGGTCCCGAAATAACGTCCGTCGAAACTGTCGGCGACCAACGTATTCATCAGGAAAAGTTCGTCTGCGCCAATACGGCGGCATCCCTGCCACACGGGCAGATCACGACCCAGT
>JANNEU010000160.1:0-7111 GCA_031379035.1 Hyphomicrobiaceae bacterium
GCGTGAAGATCTGAGCGGTCCGGCTGCGCGCAGCAGACGGCAACAAGGGCAGTTGCGTGCGCTTGGTCGGGTCTTTGCGTTTGGGCGGCGCCAGCGGCGGGGTCATCGCTCAGCCCTTTCCAAGAATAGCGGCGCACGAGGCCAACCCACGATCATACGTGATCATCCCGAAGCCGGAGACGAGCGCGGTGTTGCAGTCAGCCACTTGTCCACCAAGTGCTGTGCCGGTGAGTTGCCGTATCGCCTCGACGAGACCGAGATAACCACCCGCACATCCGGCCTGGCCAACCGACAGCTGGCCGCCACTGGTGTTGTGCGGGCACGTGCCGTCCACCGTGAACGTATTCGCGCGCACGAACTCAGGCGCTTCGCCGGGGCCGCAGAGGCCGAGATTTTCAAGCTGCATCATTGAGATGACGGGATAGTCGTCATAGGTCTGCACAACGTCGATCTGGTCGGGTCTGAGCGCAGCCATGCTGTACAACTCGTCGACATCAACCAGCCAGCCGCCGCGATGTTGGATCGGATCATCGGGGAAGGCGTTGTGGCGTTCGATGGAACTAACGATGCGCGCGTATGGCAGCTTGAGATCACGCGCGATGTCGTCGCGCATGACGAGAAAGGCCTCCGCCCCCGCGCACGGCATCACGCAATCGAACAGATGGATCGGATCGGCGATGGCGCGCGCGTTGAGATAGTCATCCAAGGTCAGCGGCTTCTTCATCAGCGCGTGGGGAAACGTCAGCGCGTTGTCACGTTGGGCGACGGCAATCTTGCCGAAGTCGGCACGCGTGGCTCCGGTCAGTCGCATGTAGTTCTGCGCAATCAGTGCGAAACTCGCATTGGGGCCGCCGGAACCGTACGGGTAGACGGCGTCCTGGGCGAAGCGGCTGAAGGTCGAAAGCGTGCGGCGAAAACTATCGACGTGGTTGGTGTCTCCCGCCACACAGGCGGCAATGTCGCAATCGCCGGATTGCACGGCGCGGGCAGCACGGCGCAAGGCCATCACACCACTGGCCCCACCCATGGGAATATGATCGAGCCAGCGCGGCGAGAGGCCAAAGTGCTGCGTCAGGCCGACTGTTGCATCAGGCGCCAAGGTGAAACTTGAGACCGCCAGGCCGTCGATGTCGCTCGGCCTTATGCCGGCTTGCTTGACGAGCGCTGCCAGTGCACGGCCGATCCACCAGTGCGCGCTTTCGATGGAATAGCGTTGATAGGGGACGGTGACGGGAACCGCGACAGCGACGCGCTCGTATCCCAATCGCTTGCCTTGGTGGATCGCTGGCATCACTCAGACCGATCTCTTCTTCAAGTGTCTGAGATCGATGGCGTCGGGCGTGACAGCGAGCTTGGCGATGAGATCTTTCATGACCCCGCGTTGGATTTTCTGCGTCGCAGTAACTGGCAGGGCATCAATGAACGCGATGAAGCCCGGCGCCTTGTAGTAAGCGAGCCGCGACAGGCAGTGCGTCGCGATATCGGTGGCGAGTACGCGGCGTTGCGCATCATCGAGGTCACGCGCGCGCGCCACGACACAGGCGAACACCTCATCGCCGCGAAGGTCGTCAGCAACCGCGCCGACAGCCACGGCTGCGACGCCGGGATGCTGCAGCAACGCGCTCTCGACCTCGACAGCGGCGATGTTCTCACCGGAGCGGCGGATGACGTTCTTCTTGCGGTCGACGAAGTGGAAGTTGCCATCGGCGTCGCGCTTGACGACGTCGCCGGTGTGGAACCAGCCGCCGGTCCAGGCTTCGGCCGTCGCCTCGGAGTCTTTGAGATACGCGCGAAAGAAGCCATGCTTCGGGTCGGCACCCGCGCGGCGCACGAGCAACTCGCCGGGTTGATCAGGTGCAGCATCACGGCCGTCGTCGCTCACGATGCGGGCTTCTCCTTCGGCACCAATGCGGCCAAAGCAGGCCGTGCCGACGTGGCGCGGCTCAAAGGCCGCCGCAATCACCACGCCGCCGCCGGTTTCCGTCATGCCCCAGGCTTCGATCAGCGGAAAGCCAAAGCGCGTTTCGAAGTCGGCATGCAGGCGGCCATCGACGCCTGGGCCGAAACCGAAATGCACGTGGTGGTCGCGATCCAGGTCGCTCGGCGGCGCACCCATCAGCATCGGCGGCATGACGCCAAGCGAGTGCACGATGGTGGCACGGGACTGCTTGACGGAGCGCCACCAGGTCTTGGGGTGGAAGCGATCAAGCACGGTCAGGCAGCCGCCCGATAAGATCATCGTCACGGTCGACGTGGCCATGGCGTTCATGTGGAACAGCGGCAGCGGTGTCAGCATGCGTTCCTGGCCCTCGGTGACGCGGACATAGCCGCCGACATCGAGATACCAGCGACCACAGTTGAGAAAGTAGGTGTTATCCAGCACGCAGCCCTTCGGCCGGCCCGTGGTGCCGGAGGTGTAGAGCAGCGCGCATTCAGTGGCTGCGTTGGGCGGTGACGGTGCGCCGCAGGGCTCGCGATGCTCCTTGATCGAGTCTTCGGGTCCAAACACGACAACATCGCGATCATTGGCGGAGGCTGCCATCTGGATGTCGCGACGACGTTTCGGCAGCACGACGGCTGCGCACAATTCAGAGTGCTCAACAAGATACTCAAGTTCATCTGCCTTGAGATCAGGGTTGATCGGCACCACTGACACGCCGAGGCCATTCAATGCCAACCAGTGGCGGAGGAAAGACGGTCGGTTCTCCAGCAGCAGGCCGACGCGGAGACCGGAACCATAGCCGGCCTTGGCGTATTCGTTTTGAAGAGTGGCAACTTCTGCGGCAAAGGCACCGTAAGAAATCTCGCCCGCAGAGATGCCATAAACGCGGGCCGTCTCGTCGAGCACGCACAGGAAAGGACGCTCCGCGTGCCGCGCGGCCGTCACCCGGAAGGCATCGTAGACAGTCGCTTGATCACGAGCAGCGGGCACGACGGTTCTCACACGGTGGGTCTCACATGAACAATTGAATATTACCGAAAGCTGCATCGCAATTGACGAGGTCGACACGCTTCAACTTGATGCGCAATCGGCCATTGTCCATCACCAGATGATGCTTGGCCCAGCCGGCAAACAACGTCTGCTCATCCAGGCGCGTCTCGACGTAGTGGAAGGGTGTGTGAAGCTGGTAAGTGCCGGCCGCATCGTCGCGCGCATCAATCGTTGTCGCCTGCAGCAGGTGGTGGCAGCGGCTTTTCGGCTTCTGCGAGAACGTCCGGTTGCCCTTCAAGCGCTCGATGCGGACGCGCAGCAGAAACTTGTCCTCATCCATCAGCGAGGCGTGGAGCACACGGTCGGTCTGCCCCCACTCAAGCGGCATCCAGTAGCGCCCATCATCGGCAAACAGATCCAGCCACTCCTCGAAGCGGTGTTCGTCGATGAGACGGGCTTCGTGGCAGATGAAGGCGATGAGATCGGCGCTGGTGGGTGCTGTCATGGGTGCGCTCAGGAGTTTGCAGGCGCCGCTGCGGCCGGGGTAAGCGGGACTCGATCGTAGATTTCGGCGAGTGACAAAAGCGCGTCGGTGCCTTGCACGACGAGCGTCTCCTCGGGTTTCTTCAAACGACCAATCTGCCACTCGCGCTTGTCGTCGCGGCTGTAGACGATAACCTCCATCAGATCTGGGTCAATGAGTGCGATCGTCGAGAGCATGGGGTGGCGCAGGTATTCCAGCAGCTTGACTTGCAAGTCGTACGTGCGGGTCGAGGCCGAGAGAACTTCGAATACGGCAATTGGGCGAACGGCTTCTAGACTGGTGCGATCTGTTGGCGCACAGTCGATTGTGACCTCGGGATAACGGACCTGATCAATCGAAGTCCTCACTGCCATATCCGAACCTGACGGCTGGCAGGGCGAAGCACGCAAGCGTCCGAAAAGATGACCGAGCACGTTGGCTGCTATGCGATTGTGGAGGTTCTTTGCCCCCGCCATCGACCGATGCGGCACGGGGATGCCATCGACCAGTTCGTACTTTTTTCCGTCCTGCACGAGATGCCAGACGAGAAATTCGTCGGCGGTCATGCGCTTCTGTACTGCGTCAGCCATGGTGCACCGTCCTTTCACATTGACGCCGTCATGTAAGTGGCCCAGGCGCGGAACTGATTGCGCATCTGCCACTCGGTGGTGCCGTTGGTCACGGCGGCGGTCTGGTTCGGCTCGTCTACATCATAGAGCCGCTGCAGGTTGACCCAAGTGTTACCATTCGAATGCAGGCCTTCCTGCGCGCGCTCGTACACTTCGAGATCGTCGTGACCGACCACGGACGTGGGCGCATTGATCAGCCGGTTATAGATCAGCGTGCGTTCGAGCAGCATATCGGGTGCGTCGACCAGACGGAACGTCCAGCTTTCAACCAGCGTTTTGTCCGGTGCAAGCGGCCGAAAAATGCGCAGCAACTGGATCGGACCTTTGACCATCAGATTTGGGAAATAGATGGTGTTATGGCGGTTCTCATCGAGGATCGCTTTGGCACGCGGCTCGCCGTAGGCGGCCACCATTTGCTCGAAGTAGCCCGGCACGGCCGCATAGTTGGCGTGGATGGAATTCGACACGCCAGTGTGGCCGTGACCATGGCCCCAGATGCGAATGCCCATGCCTTCATAGAAGTCGTAGGGGCTCATGAACGGCGCGTAGATCTCGACGGCCATGGGGCGCTTGGCGTCTGGCGAGGGCGCATGCTGTTTCCACATTTCGATGGCGGTGCCGGCGGAACTCTCGTGCGCGACCATGGGGTGGCAGGTGTCAGTTTGGTTCTCGACCAACATTTTCCAATTGCAGGTGTGCATGTAGCGGAGTACGCCACCGGCCACTTCGAGACGGCCGGCTGGTGAGCGGTCGATCATGTTGTCGATGCTGGAGAGGCTTTCGCCGAAGAACGTTTCGAAGTCCTGGCCTTGATCATTGAGTTTGGCGAACACGAAGCCGCGGTAATTCTTGAAATGCCTGACGGGCGTCATGCCCTTGGCGGCTTCGCTCTCCTCAAAGCCGGTCTGGTCGTAGCCCTTCTTGAGCGGGATGGCGAGCAACGAGCCGTCGGTGCGAAATGTCCAGGCGTGATAGGGGCAGCGGAAGAATTTTCCCGCATTGCCGCAACCGTCAATGGCGATCTTGGTGCCTTTGTGGGGGCAGCGATTGTAGAGCACGCGTACCGTCTGATCGGAGTGGCGCACCATGATGATGGGCTGGGTGCCGATGGTGGTGGTGAAGTAATCGCCGACGTTGGGGATCTGGCTGTCGTGGCCGACAAAGTTCCAGGTGTTGGCAAAGAGATGCTCCATCTCCAGCTCGTACACCTCCTGGTTGATGTAGACGTCGCGATGCACGGCGGCTTCGCGAACAAGTCCGCGCACGGCGTCCGGATTGCCTCGATACTTTGTCATCGTGCACTCCATTCAGGCATCAGAGATCCAGCACCAGCCGCGGCGACTTCGACCGCGAGATACAGATCTGAATGACTTTGTTGGTGGCGCGTTCGTTCGCGCTGAGGATCACGTCTTTGTGGTCGGGCGTGCCTTCGAGCACGCCGACCTGACAGACGCCGCATTCGCCACGCTTGCAATCGTGCATGGGATCGACGCCCGCCGCGATCAGCACATCGAGGATGCTCTTGTCTGGCGGCACGCGAAAGGACTTGCCAGAGCTTTTGAGAACGACGTCGAACGATCCGTCTGTAACCGGTTGCGGCGTGGCGGGGGCGGCGACGGAGTAGAACAGTTCAAACGCCAACCGGTCGCGCGGCCAGCCGAGCTTGCGAGCGGCGTCCATGCCGGCTTTCAGCATCGGTTTTGGCCCACACATGTAGACGCGCTCGTCAGCGGCAAGGGTCGTGAAGAAGCTGGCCATGTCGAACACGCGTCCTGCACTATCGTCGGCGTGCAGGATGATCTGGTCTCCGGCGAGAGCAAAGAGTTCGGGCTTGAAGGCAAACTCTGTGTCGGTGCGTGCGGCGTAGACGAACTGAAGCGGGTGGCCGCTGGCCCGCAGTTCAGCAGCCATGGAGATGAGGGGCGTGACACCAATACCGCCGGCGACAAGGATGGTGCGGCCGATGGGCGGCTTCAAAGCAAAGTTGTTCTGTGGAGGTTCGATGGAAAGGCGATCACCCGCTTTGAGCGCATGGATGTAGCGTGAGCCACCGCCGCCATTGATTTCCAGGCGCACGGCTGTCGCGTAGGTGCTTGGCTGCGCCGTTGCCGATGGGGTCGTGTCGGCACTGACGAGCGAATATTTGCGCGCGCCGACACTGGGGACATCGAGCGTGATGTGCGCACCGGCCGCGTAGCCGGGTAGTGGCGCGTCATCGGCGCGCGCAAAGACGACGCGCCGAATGAGGGCCGTTTCGGCGCTGACACTTTTAACAATCACATCGAGTTTGGTCATGGGGCGTTGCTGGGGGCGTTACTGGGGGCGTTGCTGAGGGCTTGAGCAGGGGCGGCGGGGATCGACTCCAAGGTGTCTATTGTCTTGAGTGCGCCGTCGAGGGCAATCCCCTGCTCGTCGAGAAGCGCTGCTTGCCTGAGCCGCCGAGCCCAATCCGACGCGTCGGCACGGGTGGCCACGCGGGCTATGCCGGTCAGCACGCGATCATACTTGGAGAGACCACGCGACATCGTATCGGAGTAGCCTTTGATCAGGCGGCGCGACTTGGCGATTTCCACAGCGAGATCATGGTTGGTAACGGCCTGCCGGGTCACGGCGTCGAGCCAGCTGCTGATATGGGCCAACTCGCGACCGTGGCGGAGGGTTGCGCGGCGGTGGCGCTTGCGGCCGGCGATGAGATACAACTGGAGAAAGCCCCAGATGCTGTCGGTGCGCACGCGGCGGCCACGCCCAAAGACTTTATCGAGTGCGCTCACGAGCCGCGGACGCCGCTCGATGGCACCGCCAAGGCGAGCCGGGAGTACACCGCAGATTTCTTCCATGCGGGGATGAAAGTATTCTGTGGTCTGCAGGACCTGTCGAGACGTATCAACGCCAACTTCGCGCTCGACACGCGCGGCACGGGTGCGGCGTGTCTTGAGATCGGCGACCCGGACGATATCGTCATAGGCCATGGCGCGGGCGAGCTGGCGCGCGACTTCGGTGGTGAGCGCAAATGTTTTGGTTTCGCCG
>JANNEU010000163.1:0-3487 GCA_031379035.1 Hyphomicrobiaceae bacterium
GCCAGGGTCGGTGCTGTGCAAGTCGACAATGGCGCACTCGGCACCGTCGTGACGGCAGCGCAGGACGCGTTGACGGTGCGATTGGACAGCGGCGCGGTGGTGGCGATCACACCTGAGACTTATGCTGCTGTGTCACACGGCCATGCCGCCACCATCCACAAGTCTCAAGGGGCCACAGTCGATACGGCCCATGTGCTGGTCACCTCCGGCATGGACCGGCACAAAGCCTATGTCGCCTTCTCGCGGCACCGCCGAGCATTGACCATATATGCGCCGCAGGACCAGCTCGGGGGCAAAGACCTCGCCGTCATGCTGGCGCGGTCGGATCCCCACGCCAATGCCATCGCGACAGGCCCCTTCCGGGAGCGGCGCGGCATCGACACAGTGGCCTCCGCGCGTGAGCAGGCACAGACCACGTTGGCAACCCGCCGGCTGCTCGTCTCAGACGCCTGGAACCGGTTGGAGGATGCCGCTGCCGTGGCCTTCGCGCGCACGGCGCGCGAAGTAAAGGCGGGCGACGCCATGTTCATTCGCCAGGATCTGCTGGACATCGGCTACCTGCCAGCAGTGGCGGCACAATTTGCCGGGCGCATGGCCCAGCTGATGGGGCACCGTCTGCAGCCGGCGGCCATCGCGCACGTGATGGTGCCCAAGGGGCATTCGCAGTCACCCACCATCTGGGTGGCGCTGCGGGCTGTGGCGCGCCGCGCTTATGCCGGTGTCGCCAAGTCGTCGCCGTCACCGGCAGCGGCTGCGGCTGTGGATGGCGCCCAGGCCACACAGCGGTGGATGCACACCACGCTCGACGCCGATGCGGCGCACTGGCGTCTGAGCTTTGCCTATCATGCCGGTGCTGTGCGACTGGCAGCCGAGGCCAGGTTCACATTCGACATGGCAAGCAAGACCTGGCTCAAGCCCCTTGATGCGCCGGTTGTGGTCGATCCGATTAGCAGCCGGATGGCAATCGAGGCCCTGCTGGCGCAGCGCGCCGCACGGGTCTCGGCGTTGGCTGTAGCAGCCGCGCCGGTGCAGGCCGCGCTTAAGCAGATCGGTATCTCGTGGAGCGAGCACAGCATGGTGCTGACGTTGCCGCCAGCGAGCACGCATCTTGGCCGGCACATAACAGCGCTTGGCGGCACACCGATTGCGGAGACGAATGGCCAGCGCTTTGCGCTGGCGCCGCCGTTACGGTCGAACGAGTACGCGCTCATCGAGGCGCTGCGCGATGTCGACGAAGTGGTGGCGCCGCCGTTATCAAAGTTCGCGCGGCAGGCCGTTGCGGTACCGCATCCCGGCATCGCCCTGACCACCGATGGCGCTACGTTGGAGATGCGGGCTGCCGACATGCCGCTGCGGAACCTTATCCTGCGGGACTTGCAGCCGGTTTGCCGGGGCGATGGCATGATCACTGTGCGGCTGGACATCCAGCAGCCAGGGGCCATCACCAAGGCTCTTGGCAAGTTGGCGATGTATTACCGTGGGCTGCTGGTGCCGCCGGCATCGCCGGGCAACGGCATTGCTATCACCGAGGCGCAGCTTGCGGGTTGGGAGCAAACGCCAGCTGCGAGCCTCGCGACGGCCTGGTCACCGGCCGCCGACGTCATGCGCATGATCGAGCGGCAGTTCGGGCGGGTGGATCGGATCGCAGAGACGGCAGCGGCGCGCGGGATCGATCAAAGCGTGCTGGAGCGATTACAGAGATTTGCGGATCGGGTCAGCACGGTGCGGCAAGACATGGCGCGGGAGGAAAACCGGCCTCGCAGGCGATAGGAGCTGTGTTTGGTTTTGATGGAATTGAATCTAGAGGTTTTTGCGTGGCCGCCGACAGAGCCAGCCGCACCCGCGTTGATGGCGGCCACGCAGAAACCTCTAGATTCAAGCGGCTGATGGTGCTCGAACCACTCATCGGCCGCTTCAAGGCACTGTGTGCGACCTTTCCGGATCAACGGAAAGGCGTGAACACCGTCTATGACATGGCCGATGCCGGCATGACCGCATTCGCGACGTTCTACATGCAGAGCCCATCGTTCCTGGCGCAGCAGACAACACTGGCGCGCGGGCGTGGCATGTCGAATTGCCAGACGCTGTTTCAGATGGAGCGCATCCCGACCGACAACTGCATCCGCTTGCTGCTCGACTCGGTGCCGCCGCAGCAGCTGTTTCCGATGTTTTCGGATATGCTCGCAGCCCTTGTCGCCGGCGGCGGATTGGCGCCGTTCCAGCGCCTCGGTGGCCACGTGCTGATCGCGCTCGACGGCACCGAATATTTCCATTCGCAGAAACTGTCGTTTCCAAATTGTTCGTCACGCGCCCGCGCCAACGGCAACACCGAACATTTCCACCAGATGGTTTCGGCGGCGATGGTCGCGCCCGGACATGACCGTGCGCTGCCTTTGGAACCCGAGTTCATCACGCCCCAGGACGGCGCCGAAAAATAGGATTGCGAGTCTCGCGCGACAGCACGCTGGCTCGCCGCTCATGGAGCCAAATACGCACATTTGAAGCCGATCTACCTCGGCGATGATCTCGCGTCGCGCCAGCCGACCTGCGACGCCGTAAGGGCCATCGGTGCGCATTTTCTGTTCACGGCCAAACCATCTTCGCACAAGACATTGTACGAATGGCTCGACGGCGCCCACATTCCGTCGATGGAGCAGAAGGTCAAGCAGGGTGCGCGGTTCGTGACGCATCGCTATCGCTGGCTCGAAGGCGTGCCGCTGCGCGACGATAAGGACGCGCTGATCGTCAACTGGCTCGAAATCGAGATCGTCGATCCAACTGGCAAGGTCACGTATCGCAACAGCTTCGTCACCGATCTGGCTGTAAACAAGGGCAACGTCGTCGAGTTGGCCGCTTGCGGACGGTCGCGCTGGAAGATCGAAAACGAGAATTTCAATACGCTGAAGACCGCCGGATATAACCTCGAACATAATTTCAGTCACGGCAAAGAAAATCTGTCCGCCGTTCTCGCCACCACGAACCTGATCGCCTTCGCTCTGCACACGGTGGCCGATCTCGTCGACAAGGCCTGGCGAGCGGCGCGCGTGGCCGTCGGTACCCGCAAACGCTTCTTCGAAGAATTGCGCGTCATCACGACGTATCTGGTATTCCCGAACTGGTCGGTGCTCGTCGAGACCCTGACAGCAGGCAAACCGCCGCCCTCCCTGCTCGGCGGCTGACGCCCGTCAGCCGCAATCCCGCGCTTCAGAGGCAATTTCTGCAGACGTCACGTCGAAACCTTCACATTTAGAATTGCTGGCGTTTCTCGTCTTCCATTGCCGGCATCATTGAAAATGTTGCCTCATGAACACACAGACGGTCGGGCTCAGGGCTGTGACCGATACGCGCCGATTTCCCACATTTGCCGTCCCGCAGCAACCGAGTCGGAAGCTGCGGTACGGCGCCGTGAGCATGGGCGTGGTGCTACTGCCTCGCACTGTGGCGAACAATCTCGCGTTGTCGGTTGGCATGTAAGTGGCTGTTCGGA
>JANNEU010000179.1:0-8310 GCA_031379035.1 Hyphomicrobiaceae bacterium
ATTTCCCGAAATCGTCACGTTCGGTGTGGATGAGGCCGACGCCACAGCGATGGCCAAAGAAGCGATCGAACTGGTGATAGAGAGCCGCCAAGAACGCGGCGAGCCGCTGCCGCCGGCCGACGCGCCATTGTACCGCGAGGTTACTGTCGCTGAAGCCGCCGCATGAGCAAGTTGCCCGCCGTTCGATCCCGCGAGGTGATCAAGGCGTTGGAAGCGGCGGGGTTTGAAATCGTGCGCATCAAAGGCAGCCATCATCGGCTCGTGCACAAAGACGATCCAGCGCGCGCCACGACCGTTCCCGTCCACCCAAGCCGCGATCTGCCAAAAGGCACCCTGCGCGACATCATCGATCAAGCCGGACTGACGGTGGAGGAGTTCGTGGGGCTGTTGTGAGGGTGGTTCGCAATTGTGTGTTTGCTTGCAGCGCCGCGTGCGTTTTGCTAGCCTTCAACCATGTCAATCGCGCTCACACCCGAACAACTCCGCTGGCTTGAACAAGCCGTCGCCGATGGGCGCTTTGCGTCGGTGGAAGATGCGGTGCGCGTGGCCGTCGTCGGACTAATGACTGAGCCCACAGAGGATGACGAGGACGACAGTTGGGTTGCACCCCTCTTGGACGAAGCCCGCGCTTCTGATGCGCGAGGGGAAAGCATGTCGTTGGAAGACTTCAAGGCGTACACGCTGCGCCGGCGCGCGCGGAGCGCATAACGTGGCGGATGTCCGGTTGTCGGTTCAGGCACGGTCTGATTTCGACAGCATCATGGACTATCTCGATGATGCCGGTGGTGTGGCCGTGGCTGAGCGCTTCCGCCAGGATTTCGTGGCCGCCTTCGAGCGCCTCGCAACTTTCCCTGGAAGCGGAGCACCCCGGCCGAAGCTCGGCGCGCACGTGCGGCTACTCGTTCTCAAGCCATATTCAATCTACTACGAAGGTCGGCCTAAAGGTGTCACGGTTCTCGTCTTGCGCATCGTCCGCGGGCGGCGGCGCGTGACAAAGAAGCTGCTCGCGGAGGGGCGGGCGGAGTGACGGTGCGCACGCTCGATCGCCGACTATTCTGCCTGCGCCAACTGCCTGATCTCCTCAAACCAAGGGAGTGAACGGACATTCTCAAGATCTCTGTCGGCATCTAAGTGTGGGCGACTGGGAAGATTTCCGGCCAGGAACGAGCCGACCAATTGCCGCTTGCACATGTCGGTTTCGTATCGTAACGCCGCGAGGCACGCGAGATTGTACCGCGCCTCTCCTGGAACCAAAATCTCCGCAATCTGATAGAGGGACTGTGCCTCTGCATAAAGTCGTGATTTTTCTTCGCTGTCCGCAAAAACCGAGAGATCTACTAGACTATTGCCTAGCGCGACTATGGCTATGTGAGTGTTTGGTGCAAGCTTTAGCGCGATCTCAAATTTTTCCTTGGCAGCTACTAGGAGTAGTCGGCGTTTTTCGCCGGACTTTAATCGAGCCAATCGTGACAGCTCAAGTCCCCAATTGTGAAGCGACTGAGTGTCGTTAGGTTTAATTGCGAGCACGGATTCATATTTACTGATTGCCTCGGTGAGAAGCCTCTCTTTTTCTACGCTATTTGCTTGGCTGGCCAATTGTCCAAGCGCGACGCCCCAATTGAAATATGCGACGCTGGGCTCATTGTCGATTTTGGTGGCTGCAGAAAACTCGTCACAAGCTTTCTGGAGTAGTTGAATGCTTGTTGCTCGCCCTTTTGTTATGCCCTTCATGCCGAATTCAGCACCAGATTTTATGTGCGACCAATATTGGTCGCGAGACATTGCTTTGGTCGCTTTACCGTCCGTTCGGTCTAACGTTTGCTCGGTAGCTGCTAAATCCCGCAATGCTGCCACATCCCCCTGCATCCGAAGCGTTTCGACCTTGCGGCTTAACACGAACTGCTGAGCATGATAAATTCTCAAAGTCGTCATATCTGCGCGCCAGCCTGCGAGATAATTTTCCGTCTCCGTAGCTTTGTCCGTCATCGGCATTTCGCCGACGGGTTCTACTTCGTCGAGCAGGTGCTGCACGGGATCGCTGAAGACTTTCGGTGGCCATTCTTGGGTCGGTTTCCGGCGTTCAACTTCGCGCGCGAGATCAACCAGAAAGCGATCTGCGTCGCCGCCGATGGCGTAGTGGGCATGCGGTGAGACTTGAAGGAGTTTCGAAATGCCAGCCGTCGGCGCCCCTTCGTGCCCGATCCAGTAAAGCGCGGCGTCGCCGTTATAGGCGGCACCCAGGGCCTCCATCACGCCGTCGCTGCCACCGGAGTAACCGATGATGATAACCGGCCGGTCATCGACGCTGTCGGCGATGACGCGTTTGAGCTTCGCAACGTGCTCTGCGGTTTCTTCCACCGTGTTATAAAGGACGAAGCCAGTGCTCTGCCCGTGCAAGTGAATGATGCACGGCTCGGCGATCATCTTGACGCTGTCAGACGGTGCGGCACCAAAATCGTAGATCGCGGGATAGTGGCCAATAAGCCCGTTGGCACGCGCCAACAGCGGATCAAAGTTGACGGACAGCACGCGCGTCACATACCCGCTCGCCATCAACTGGCCGAGGGCGATGTGCCCCCAGTTCAGTTTGGCTGCGTCGATCTTTTTGCGGATGTAGTCGCGGCGTTGCCCCCGCGTCAGGCAGGCCATGATCTGCCCATAGACGTTGGCCGCTTGGTGCGCGATGCCGATGCAGTGCTCTGGATAGGTGCGCCGCAACTCAGCGACCATCGCGCTGGCGGTTGGAATGCCCGCATTGACAGAGCACCCGGCCCCGATCAGGAACGTCGCCCGCTGGTCGGTGGTCAATATTTCAGCGATCCGCTTGAGGGCAGTTTCGCGGTCAAGGGATGCGGCCATAGTGGATGGAACCAGGGGTTGCGCCGCCCACTGCGTAACAAATCGTACAAGGACTGCAAAGGTTACTTCGCCCCCCCTTGCCTACCCATCACCCCACACCGCGCCGCCGCTTCGGTTTGGCCTGACGATGCAGTCCGACGATCTCGCGGGCGAGCGCTTGGAAATCAACTTGCCGACGGCTGGTCTTGCGCCAGACGAGGCCGAGGGCGCGTTTAGGCTGGGGGTCGGGCAAGGCCAGCAAGCGGATCTCGCTGGCGATCTGGCGCTCTCGCACTTCGGTGTCGAGCGCCATGTGCGGCAGCAGCGTGAAGCCGAAGCCGTTGGCGACCATGCGCACAATCGTTGTGAAACTCGACAATCCCAGTGTGCTCGCGCCGATGCTGCCGGCGGCCGCCTCTTGTAAATTGCAATAGTCGAGCGCTTGATCGCGAAAACAGTGCCCCTCCTCCAGCAACAACAAGCGCTCTTGCTTGATGAGATCGGCCGGCACGACACTGCGGCCGCGTGGGCGATAACTCTTCGGCACGGCCAGCACGAACGCTTCCTCAAACAACAGCTGACTGATGAGATCGGGCTGGCTGATCGGAAGCGCGACCAGTGCCACGTCGAGTTTCGCGGCCGTCACTTCCGCTAGCAGCACTGACGTCTGCGTTTCGCGGACATACAGGTCCAGGCTCGGATACGCATCGCGCAAATGCGGCAACAGCGGTGGCAGCAGATAGGGCGCAACGGTCGGAATGACGCCGAACCGAAGCACGCCATCGAGCGGTGTTTTCGGCTCTTGGGCATGATCCACCAGATCACGCGCGTTCGCCAGCACGTCTGCGGCACGCCGCGCGATCTCTTCGCCGATCTGTGTCAGCACAATGCCCCGGCGGTTACGTTCGATCAGCACGACGCCCAGTTGAGCCTCTAAGTCCTGGATCTGCACCGAGAGAGCCGACTGCGAGACCGCACAGGCTTCCGCCGCGCGACCGAAGTGGCCCACGCTCGCCAGTGCGTCGAAATAGTGAAGTTGCCGCAGCGTGATTTTTATCATCGGAAAATCAGATCAATCTCTCACAAAATAACCACTAGAGCTTATCGCCTAGAGTGTCTAGAAAGCTGCCAATCACTGCTTCAGGAGAGATCGCCATGGCTGACGACAGTAAGTGCCCGTTTCCACACGCGCAAAAACAGATGGCAGCCGGCACGCAGTCCAACCGCGACTGGTGGCCCAACCAGCTGAACCTCAAGGTTCTCAATCAGAACGCGCCGCAGACCAGCCCCATGGGTCCGGCGTTCAACTACGCTGACGAGGCGAAAAAACTTGATCTGGTTGCGCTGCGCAAGGACCTCGTGGCGCTGTTGACGACATCTCAGGACTGGTGGCCGGCTGACTATGGGCACTACGGTCCGTTGTTCGTCCGCATGGCGTGGCACAGCGCCGGGACATACCGCATTGCTGACGGTCGCGGTGGCGCATCCGCTGGCACCCAACGCTTTGCGCCGCTCAACAGCTGGCCCGACAACGGCAATCTCGATAAGGCGCGCCGCCTGCTGTGGCCGATCAAACAGAAATACGGCCGCCAGCTCTCCTGGGCCGATCTCATGATCCTCGCCGCTGACGTCGGCATGGAGACCATGGGCTTCAAGACATTCGGCTTCGGCTTTGGCCGTGCCGATGTGTGGGAGCCGGAAGAGGATATCTATTGGGGCCCCGAAACCACCTGGCTCGGCGACAAGCGCTATACCGGCGACCGGCAACTCGATAATCCACTCGGGGCCGTGCAGATGGGCTTGATCTACGTCAATCCGGAAGGTCCGAACGGCAAGGCCGATCCGGTCGCCTCTGCGCGCGACATCCGCGAAACATTCGCCCGCATGGCGATGAACGACGAAGAGACCGTCGCCCTGGTGGCTGGGGGCCATACGTTCGGCAAAGCGCACGGTGCGGCCGATCCTGGCCAATACGTCGGACCTGAGCCCGAAGGCGCCTCGATCGAAGAGATGGGCCTCGGCTGGAAGAACACGTTCGGCAGCGGCAAGGGCGGCCACACCATCACCAGCGGGATCGAGGGGGCCTGGAAACCCAATCCGACCACGTGGGACAATGGCTATTTCGACACGCTGTTCGGCTTTGAGTGGGAACTGACAAAGAGCCCGGCCGGTGCCCAGCAGTGGACGCCGAAGAACGGTAGTGGTGCCGGCACTGTCGTGGACGCACACGATCCGTCGAAGCGTCATGCGCCGATGATGAGCACAGCTGATCTCGCACTGCGGATGGACCCGGCCTACGAGAAAATCTCGCGGCGCTTCCACAAGAACCCCGCTGAGTTTGCAGATGCGTTCGCCCGCGCGTGGTTCAAGCTGACGCATCGCGATATGGGCCCCATCTCGCGCTATGTCGGCCCGCTGGTCCCAAAAGAAGTGCTGGTCTGGCAAGATCCGGTTCCTGCCGTCGACCACACGCTGATCGACGCGGCGGATATGACTGCGCTCAAGAGCAAGGTTCTGGCTTCAGGGCTGTCCGTCTCGCAGTTGGTCGCGACGGCGTGGGCCTCCGCGTCCACGTTCCGCGGCTCTGATAAGCGCGGCGGTGCCAACGGCGCGCGCATTCGGCTCAGCCCGCAGAAAGATTGGGACGTCAATCAACCGGCGCACCTGACAAAAGTGCTCGCGAGCCTGGAGGCCATTCAAATGGACTTCAACAAAACCGCGACCGGCGGCAAGAAGGTGTCGCTGGCCGACCTGATCGTTCTCGCTGGTGGTGCCGCTGTCGAGAAGGCAGCGATAGCAGCCGGTCACACTGTCACTGTTCCGTTCACGCCCGGCCGCACGGATGCGTCGCAAGCCCAAACCGACGTCCATTCCTTCGCCGTGCTCGAGCCAACCGCTGACGGGTTCCGCAATTATCTCCAGCCTGGCCACATCCGGTCGGCTGAGGAACTCTTGTTGGATCGGGCGCAGTTACTCACGCTGACCGCACCTGAGATGACGGTTCTCGTCGGTGGTCTTCGCGTGCTGGATGCCAATGTCGGCGGTGCCCCGCATGGCGTCTTCACAAAGCAACCAGAGACGCTGACCAACGACTTCTTTGTGAACCTGCTCGATATGAGCACCATTTGGAAGCCAGTCTCACCCCCCTCGGAGGTGTTCGAGGGACGCGATCATGCAACGGGCCAGGTCAAGTGGACCGGCACCCGCGCCGATCTCGTCTTCGGGTCGAACTCGCAGCTTCGGGCACTTGCGGAAGTCTATGGCTGTGCGGATGCGAAGGAGCGTTTCGCTCATGACTTCGCCGCTGCTTGGACCAAGGTGATGAACCTGGACCGCTTCGACGTTAAGCTGCCGGTTGCCGCCTAGAGAACATCGACGCGCATCATAACCCGGGGTTGGCAACGCTTGCCCCGGACCTACCCCCGTCGCAGCGACCGTCCCGTCTCCCGACTGAACAGGTGAACTGCGGCGGGTGGTACCGTGAGCAGTGCTGCTGTGTTCGGGACAGCGGCCGTTGTCGCTGGCAATGAAACGGTGAACGGCGTGCCGCCGATAGTGCCGTGCACGAGCCGCGTCGGGCCTAATTCTTCGACGAATTCGGATACGAAGGCGATACTCTTGCCGTCTGTGGTGGTCGTGATTTCTGCGTCTTCGGGACGGATGCCGACGTCGACCAGCTGCCCGACGCGCACGTCAAAGTGCTGCGCCTCGAACGTTACACGGCTGTCGCCGACCGCGGCTGTGCCGTCGGCCGTCACCGTGCCGGGCAACAGGTTCATGGCCGGTGAGCCGATGAAGCTTGCGACGAAAGTGGATTCTGGCCGGCGATAGACTTCCGTCGGTGGGCCCACCTGTTCGATACGGCCAGCGTTCATCACCACCACTTGATCGGCCAGCGTCATGGCTTCCACTTGGTCGTGGGTGACAAAGATCGACGTGGCTTTCAGGCGATTGTGCAGGCGGCGGATCTCGATCCGCATGGAGAGCCGGAGCTTGGCGTCGAGGTTCGACAGCGGTTCGTCGAACAGAAAAGCCTGCGGTTCGCGGACAATGGCGCGACCCATGGCGACGCGCTGGCGCTGACCACCCGACAGTGCGCGCGGCTTACGCGTGAGATATTCTTCAATGGCCAGCATCTTGGCGGCTTCTGCGACGCGTCGTTCGATCTCGTCTTTCGGCGTGCGTCGATTGCGCAAACCGTAAGCCATGTTGTCGTAGACGCTCATGTGCGGATAAAGCGCGTAGTTCTGGAACACCATGGCGATGTCGCGCTCGCCCGGCTCAATATCATTGACGACACGATCGCCGATCCGGCAGGTGCCGGACGTTATCGTCTCAAGGCCGGCGATCATCCGGAGCAAAGTAGACTTGCCGCAGCCCGATGGGCCGAGCAGCACCGTGAACGAGCCATTCGGAATGACGAGTGAAATACCTTTCACCGCCTCGATGTTCCCGGGATAAATTTTGCGCACGTCGTCCAGTGTTACTGCGGCCATGGTGTTTCCGTGTGAGAGGTTTCAGGCCGTTGCAAGAAGTTGTAGGAGGTTGGCATCATCCAGCGGTATGGACCCGCGAATTTGTCCATCCTCGCGAACGTACCGCGCTGTCCAAGGATCCAGAACAGGAATGCCGGCTTCCGCAAACGGCCGGACGTCGCGCGTTACCATCACAAGTTCATGCTGCTTGGCGATCGCGCCGATCAAAGTGTCAGGCTCAGGAAACGTGTAGCCGCGTGCGCGCCCGCTTTCGACAATTTCGCGCCATATGACGAAGGTGTCTTCGGTCGCCGGCAGCACCCGTCCCGCAAACCAGGGCCAGAGATCGTTAGCAAGCCAATTGTCGATTGCGCGTTGCTTTTCGACTGTCGGCGCGCGATTGCGACCAAACCGAATTTCCGCAATGTTCACTTCGGTTGTGAACTGAACCGCGATAGGCTGCGATATTGTAAAAGTCGCAACGCTCGCCGCACATTGCGGCTTTCCAAGTTCTGACAAGACGTTTGTGTCAAGCAAGAAGCCCTTCATAAATCAACATTCCGGACCGGCGGGTAGGTCGATCGACGCTCTAAATCAATCCCGTCGAGCGGGGCTTTGAGCATGACGTCACGAAGTGTCGGCTGCGACGGGGGCGTTTTGTCGAGCGCACGCTCAATCGCAAGCGCTGCGCGTCGCAATTCTTCCTGTGCTTGTTGAGGCCAGGAGTCTGCTCGATCGAGTACGTCGCGGAGCTGCCCGTTCATTGTTGTTGCCTGCTGTGGTTACTACACTTGGACAGATAGATAGCCGATTTAAGCCTTTGACACAAAGTCGCGCCATTGCCTCCAGGCCATTCACCTACTTCTCCGTCTCAACCAGGCCTTTGACGAACCATCGCTGCATCAGTACGACGACAAGCACCGGCGGCAGCATCGCCACCATGGTTGTCGCGAGTACGATGTTCCATTCGGTCAGCGCGTCGGCCGTGACGATCATC
>JANNEU010000186.1:0-12507 GCA_031379035.1 Hyphomicrobiaceae bacterium
GCTGGAAGTTCAATTGCCACAACGATTTATCGGCATTTTTGCATGGTGTCGACTTGAACGTGCGCCTGGCGCCTTCTCCCGGAGCAATCCGGGGGAGGTCACCATGTACACCGGCAAGACTTTGTTCGCGCAGCTGATGGACTTCCTGCCGTGGAGTACATTTGCTCGGCTGGTGGTGGGGTACGGCGGCGACTCCCGCGTCCGCAAACTTACCTGTGCCGAGCAGTTTCGGACTATGGCCTTCGCCCAACTCACCTATCGGGAGAGCCTGCGGGATATCGAGACCTGTCTGGCGGCACAGGCGGCCAAACTCTACCACATGGGGCTCCGAGAGCCTGTCGCACGCTCGACGCTCGCTGATGCCAACGAAGCCCGCGACTGGCGCATCTACGCAGAGTTCGCCCAGCGGCTGATAGCCCAGGCGCGCAAGCTCTATATCGATGACACCTCCGGTCTCGATCTCGACAGCGCCGTCTATGCGCTTGATTCAACTACCATCGACTTGTGCCTGTCGGTGTTCCCGTGGGCGCACTTCCGTACCACGAAGGCTGCGGTGAAGATGCACACTCTGCTCGACTTGCGCGGCAATATTCCAAGCTTCATCCACATTTCCGACGGCAAGTTGCACGACGTGAACGTTCTCGATCTTCTGTTGCCTGAGCCGGGCGCCATCTACGTGATGGATCGCGGATACGTCGATTTTGAACGGCTCTTTGCTCTGCATCAGGCGGGCGCATTCTTCGTCACGCGTGCCAAATCGAACATGGATTGGCGCCGCGTCTACTCGGCTGCCACCGATCGTGCAACCGGCATCATCTGCGATCAGACCATTGCGCTCGATGGCGTCCAGACTAGCCGACACTACCCTGAGCATCTCAGGCGCATCCGCTTCAACGATCCCACGACGGGCAAGTCTCTGGTGTTCATCACCAACCAGAGAACGTTGCCGGCCGCGACCATCTGCGCCCTCTACAAGAGCCGCTGGCAGGTCGAACTGTTCTTCAAGTGGATCAAGCAGCATCTGCGGATCAAGCGGTTCTACGGCACCTCGGAGAACGCCGTGAAGACGCAAATCTGGATCACCGTGTCGGTCTACGTGCTCGTCGCCATCGTCAAAAAACGCCTGGACCTCGACGCCTCGCTCTACACTTTGCTACAGATCCTCTCGCTGACGCTGTTCGAGAAAACGCCGATAAAACAGGCGCTCTCGCAAGAGCCGACCAAAGTCGAGCAGCCCTCTGTCGGCAACCAGTTGGATTTGTTCAACAGTTAACCGGACACTAGTGTTGAACTATTTAAGATTGAGGCGCGCCTCGCTCGTCTTCCCGCGTCGGAAACTGGCTTCGGGGCCGGCCTCGAACTGTCCGGGGAGTGCAGCCTCGGGCGTCTGTTGTCTGTGCGTCAATCGTCCGGTTTCGGAAGACCAACAAGCGTGCGAAACACTCTCCCGCTTTAGCGCATCTGACCTAATGCGGTCATCGTCCTGCTGACACTTCGTGCTTTAGTTCACGTCCGCTGCTTGTGACAGCTGCCGCTGGACAGTTTGCGTTTGGGCGCTTGTTATTTTTCCAAAAAAAACTATCGGACCGTCACGTCATCGCTGTTGCAAAAAAATGGGCGGTTTCCCGATTATTGCGGTTTGGATTTGCTGAACAATCAGCAGCGTCCGCGGCGCCGCAGTGGCACGTAAGTTCATAACTGCGATGCGGTTTGTCGAAATGGGTTCGATCTTCTGCCCGAAGATGGGCACGACTTAAATCATCTGCGGTCCCAAAACGTGGGCGAAAGTGATCGCCGGCATGCCGGGTGAGGTCGCAACCGGTCGCATGGAAATCGGGCGCCTGAACCGACAGGGTGACCGCCCCCTAAGGCCCTGTCGATCAGTGCAGGGTTCTCGGTCACTCCGCCCACGCGGAGGTCCACTTTGATCATCGTTCTGCGTCGCTTCTGAGCAGCGACAACTTGTGTCTCTCATTTCAATTTCTTTGATTTTCGCAGGACAAGGTGCTTGGCTATCGTCTTGGATTTCGAAAACAGACGCTTGTGCCACTGTGGCGCTTGCGTTCCGCAAGCACAACGAGGAGGAGCCCCATGGCGCGACTGAACGTGAACGGCAAAGTGGTCGATCTCAAGGTCGACGGCGAGACACCACTGCTTTGGGCGCTGCGCGAGCAGGCGGGGCTCACAGGCACCAAGTATGGCTGCGGCGTCGGCCAATGTGGTGCCTGCTCGGTGCACATCAATGGCGATGTGCAACGCTCGTGCGCGGTGCTTATCAAAGACGTGAAGCCGGCTGACAAAATCGTGACCATCGAAGGTCTCTCGCCGAACGGCCAGCACCCGGTGCAAAAGGCTTGGCTGGCACTCGAAGTCGCCCAGTGCGGCTATTGCCAGACCGGCCAGATCATGGCGGCGGCAGCGCTGTTGAAGCGGAAACCGAAGCCAACCGACGCCGATGTCGACCAGGCCATGACCAACATCTGCCGCTGCGGCACCTATCAGCGCATCCGCCAAGGTATTGCCCTGGCCGCCAATGGTGGCGTTCCCGTACCAGCCAAGGCTTGAGGCGCAAGGAGATCGTGACCATGACAACGACAACACTCAAGGTTTCCCGCCGAAACATCCTGATCGGTGCGGCCTCGGCCGGCGGTGGGCTGGCCATCGGCATCAACGTACCCGGCATGTCCGACGCGCTCGCCCAGAAGGTTCTGGGCGCTCCCGGCGATGAGGTCGGTGCATGGGTCTTCATCAAGCCAAACGACGACGTCATCGTACGCATTGCGCGCTCGGAAATGGGCCAAGGCACATTGACCGGCCTCGCCCAGCTGGTTGCCGAAGAGCTCGAATGCGACTGGACCAAGGTCAAGGCCGAGTATGTCACGCCGGGCCAGAACCTCGCGCGCAAGCGCATTTGGGGCGATATGTCCACGGGTGGTTCGCGCGGCATCCGCGGCTCACACGACTATGTGCGTCAAGGTGGAGCCGTGGGACGGCAGATGCTGATGCAGGCGGCCGCCGACCTGTGGAAGGTGCAGGTCGCTGATCTGAAAGTATCCAAGGGTGTCATCACGCACGCGGCCTCAAAGCGTACGACAACGTACGGCAAGGTCGCCGCGGCCGCGGCTAAGCTGCCGGTGCCTGATTTGAAGACCATGACCCTGAAGGACGCCAAGGATTGGACGATCGCGGGTAAGCCCCTCAAACGCCTGGATACGGCCGACAAGCTGACCGGCAAGCAGGTCTACGGCATCGACATCAAGCTGCCGGGCCTGCTCAACGCGTCGATCCGTGACACGCCGGTCCACGGTGGCAAGATCAAGAGCTTCGATGGCACCAAAGCGAAGGCGATGCCGGGCGTGCGCCATGTGCTGCAGGTCGGTGCCAGTGCGGTTACCGTGGTGGCCGAAACCTGGTGGCAGGCGAACAAGGCGCTGGAAACGGTCGAGATTGTATATGAGGACGATCCGAATGCCAAAGTCGACACCAAGAGCATCGGCGCGTTCGTCAATTCGGGTCTCGATGCCACCGAGAACATCGGCATGGGCAACAAGCTCGGCGATGCAGCAGGCGCCATTGCCGGAGCTGCCAAGAAGATGCAAGCGACCTATCAGGCACCGTATCTGCACCACGTCACCATGGAGCCGATGAATGCCACGGCCAAGTGGACGCCCGACAAGTGTGAGGTCTGGGTGCCCACGCAGAACGGCGATGCCGCGATCGCGGCGGCTGCCGAGGCCGCGGGTCTCAAGCCCGAACAGTGCGAAGTCTACAAAGTGCACCTTGGCGGCGGCTTCGGCCGGCGCGGATCGTCGGACTTCGTAACAAAGGCGGTCAATCTCGCCAAGCAGATCCCAGGCGTTCCCATCAAGCTACTGTGGAGCCGCGAGGAAGACATGCGCCAGGGCTGGTTCCGACCGGTTACCGCGTGCAAGATGGAAGCGGGGCTTGACGACAAAGGTAACATCGTCGGTCTCACCATGCGCATCGCCGGTCAGTCGATCCTACAGACCGTGCGTCCGCAAGCGATGGAAAACGGCGTCGACTTCGTCACGTTCCAAGGCCTATGGCCCGCTGATGGTCCGCGCGGCAAGGAAGGCGGCTTCGGTTATTCAATTCCGAATATCACCATCGATTATGCGATGCGCAATCCGCATATGCGCCCGGGCTTCTGGCGCGGCGTCAACAACAACCAGAACGCCGTCTATCTTGAATGCTTCCTCGACGAAATCGCCAAGGCGACCGGCAAGGACCCGCTGGAATTGCGTCGCTCACTTCTGCAGAAGAGCCCAAAGTATCTGGCGGTTCTGAATGCGGTCGCGACCAAGATCGGCTGGGACAAACCAGCGCCGGCCGGCCAGTTCCGCGGCATCGCGCAGCAGATGGGCTTTGGCAGTTACGTGGCGGGTGCCGCTGAAGTCTCGGTCAACGAACGCGGCAAGCTGAAGGTGCACCGCATGGTCGTCGGCACCGACAGCGGCCACGTGGTCAACCCCGATCAGGTCGACGCACAGGTCGTGGGCTCAGTCGCCTACGGGCTCTCGGCAACGATGTTTGAGGAAATCAACATCAAAAATGGTGCAGTCGTCGAACAGAACCTCGACGCCTACGAGATCCTACGACTGGCCGATTTCCCGAAAGTCGAGACGGTCGCGGTACCATCGGGTGGCTTCTGGGGTGGCGTCGGCGAGCCGACCATCATGGTCGCAGCACCGGCGGTCCTGAACGCGATCTTTGCGGCAACCGGCAAGCCCGTGCGATCGCTGCCGCTGAAGAATGTGAAGCTGCGCGCGTGATCGCGAGCAGCGGCAGGAAAACACAATTCTGGACGGCGGTGGCAGTTGCCGCCGCCTTCCAGGCGCATGCTGCTGCAGCGCAAACAGCTGCGGTTGCTCAATTTCGTGTGACAGAGGATGCGATCGACGCGCCGCTCGACGGCAAAATCGGTGACGCGTCGCGCGGCCGACGTATTGTCCTCGACCGCGAGGGAGGAAACTGTCTGATCTGCCATCGTGTGCCGGAACCAGCAGAACGGTTCCAAGGCGAGGTCGGACCTGACCTCGAGGGCGTTGCTGGTCGCTTGTCCGTCGCGCAGATGCGCCTGCGGATGGTCGATCAGTCGCGCCTCAACCCGGCGACGATCATGCCACCGTATCACCGGGTGGACAATTTGAAGCGCGTGCCGTCGCGCTTCTTCGGGCGCCCTGCACTTCAGTCCCAGGAGATCGAAGACGTGTTAGCCTATCTTGCCACATTGAGGGGATAATCGGCCCAGCGGCGGCCCAGCGACGGCCAAGGCGAAACGATGCGCGAGGCAATCATGACCACCAAACAACACCCACTACGGCCATTGACGCGCCGCCCCGTGCTCGCGGGGCTGGCGAGCCTCGCTGCGCTCTCCGGTGTGCGCCTTGCACACGCTGCAGACTCAGGTCCCGAACAACTCGCCCGCGGCATTGCCGAGATCACCAAGGGTGCCACCGTGTTGCCCGGCCGCGTCAAGCTTGAACTGCCGGAACTTGCCGAGAACGGAAATAGTGTCTCGATGACCATCGTCGTCGAGAGCCCACAGTCCGCAGCCGATCACGTGCGCACCATCCATGTCATCTCGGAGAAGAACCCGATCGCCGATGTCGTGAAATTTCATATTGGCCCGCGCGCGGGCCGTGCACGCGTGCAAAGCTCGATCCGCCTCGCCGACACGCAGCGGGTGGTCGCGCTCGCGGAAATGAGTGACGGCCGCTTCTGGTCGGGCGAAGCGAGCGTTATCGTCGCGCTTGCCGCCTGCATCGACGCTGGCTGAGCGCACAACGGAGCGAGGAAGGTTCCATGGCCACCACCCGTATCGTCGTCCCCGCGACGGCCAAGAAGGGCCAGATCATCGAGATCAAGACGCTGGTGCAGCATCCGATGATCACCGGCCACGGCCGCGACAACGTCGGCAAGCCCATACCGCGTGACATTATCAACGCCTTCGTTGTGACCTATGGGGGGGAGAAGGTCTTTCGCGCCGATCTGTTCCCGGGCGTCGCCGCCAATCCGTTTTTCGCGTTCTCGACCATCGCGACGGTGACCGGCGAAATCGTCTTTACGTGGACGGACGATCAAGGCGTCGAGACCGTCGAGAAACGCCAGCTGACAGTGATCTGATGCGTTGGTCAGTCATTTTCAGCGCGGCAGTGCTCGTGCTTTGCGTGGTGTCCGCGCGCGGCCAGACGACACGCCCCGAACCACCACGGCCCGGCCGCGAATTCCAATCGGCCGAAACGCGCCGTCTTGAGGCAGACGAGGCGGCGAACCCCGGACTGCTCTGGCTGGAACAAGGCAAATCGCTCTGGTCGAAACCCGAGGGAACCGCCGCCAAATCCTGCGCCGGCTGTCACGGCGGCGATGTCGCAGGCGCAATGCAGGGCGTCGCCACGCGCTACCCGGCGGTTGATCCTGCCTCGGGCCGTCTGCTCAATATCGAAGGGCGCATCAACCAGTGCCGCACCGAACGTCAAGGCGCGCCGAAGTTGCCCTACGAGCATGCCAGCCTGCTCGCGCTGACGACACTTGTCACGCACGCCTCACGCGGGTTGCCACGCGCGATCCGCATCGATGGACCGGCGCGGCCCTTCTTTGATTTGGGTCACCGGTTTTACGTTGAACGCCAAGGCCAACTCAACGTCGCGTGCGCGCAATGCCACGACGCCATCGTCGGCAAACGCCTGCGTGGCGATACCATCAGCCAGGGCCAGACCGACGGCTGGCCGGCTTACCGGCTCGAATGGCAGTCGCTCGGTTCGCTGCAACGGCGCCTGCGCGCCTGCTCGCTAGGCGTGCGCGCGGAGATTCTGGACTTTGACGCGCCGGAGTATCTGGCACTTGAGCTCTATCTCGCGTGGCGCGGCGGAGAGTTGCCCCTGTCGGCGCCCGGCGTGCGCCGATGAACGGGAACCAAAATCCAGATAGTTTTTTTATGCAACGGGATGATACCCCGTGCGATGCTCGGCACCACACTGAGGCCGAGGTGACCGCGTCTCGTCTAGAGTCTTTCCGACTTAGGTTGAAGCATAACCGCTGTTGCGGAGATAGGCGGCGCACTCGCTGGGTTGGAAGCAATCGAGCAGCGTGCCGATACGTTTCCATACAGCCTCGACGGTGCGCTCTTCGGCTTTACGCAGGAGCGTTTTGAGTTTTGCGAAGACCTGCTCGATCGGATTGAGGTCGGGCGAGTACGGTGGCAGAAATAGTAACCTCGCGCCGGCATTGCGGATTGCGACGCGCACTCTATCGCTTTTGTGCGAGCCGAGATTGTCCATAACAACAACGTCGCCGGGTGCGAGCGTCGGCACCAGCACCTGCTCGACATAAGCCAGGAAGGCACAGCCATTAATCGGTCCATCAAGCACGAACGGCGCGGTGATACGATCGTGCCGCAACGCCGCAAGGAAGGTCATCGTTTTCCAATGGCCGTGCGGAACCTTGGCGACGAGTGGTTTGCCGCACGCGTTCCAGCCACGCGTGCGCGTCAGTTTCGTTTTGGCCCAGGTCTCGTCGATAAAGACGAGACGCTTGGGATCAATCCGGCCCTGATACTTTCTCCAGCGAAGCCTGCGGCGTGCGACGTCTGGACGGTCCTGCTCGGCGGCGAACAAGGTTTTTTTTGAACGTGATCTCTTCGCGTTTGAGAAACCGCCATAACGTGTCGCACGACACCACGGTGCCGCGTTGGCCCAGCTCATCAAGCAGGGCGTGCAGTGTCAGGTCAGGTTTTTCTGCAAGACGTTTGATCAGCCAATCGCGTTCCTGCTCCAGTAGAAATGGGCGCTTGCCACCCATCGCCTTGGCCGCCGCGCTGCCGGTCGCCCGTGCACGCTGCGCCCATTTCACAACGCTTGCGACGCTCACATCGAAAGCTGAGGCGACGGTTCGCACCGTCTCACCGTTGACGACCATCGCCACCACCCGCTTGCGCAGGTCGAGAGAATAAGCTCGTGCCATGCATGCTGGCCTCCCCCCAGCACACAGTGTGAATCCTTTTTGCTGGCCGGTGTAACAAGTGAAACGAGTTCTCCACGCACTTAAGGACATTCAAAGTGACGGAGCGCGGCGGAAGGCGGCTGTCAGCGCGAGAGCCTAATCCTTACGTCGCGGCCCCAAGATAGGCAGCTCGAACGACCGGGTCATTTTTGAGTTTGTCGGCTGGGCCTGAGCCCGCGAGCTTGCCGTTTTCGAGCACGTAGCCGTAGTCGGCGACATCGAGTGCAGCGGCAGCAAACTGCTCGACCAGCAGCATCGTGACCTTCTCCGCCTTAAGCCGCCTTATGATGCCGAACACTTCCTCAACCAGCTTCGGCGCAAGCCCCATCGACGGCTCGTCCAGCAGCAGCACTTCCGGCTGCAGCATCAGCGCGCGGGCCATGGCGAGCATCTGCTGTTCGCCGCCCGACAACGTGCCCGCCAACTGTTCACGGCGTTCCTTGAGGCGCGGGAAAAGCTCGAACATCCGATCGCGATCAGCGTCCACGTCGCCCTTTGGGCGCATCTTGGTCAGCCGCGGGAACGCGCCGAGCAGCAGGTTATCGGTGACGCTCAACGTACCAAACACCCGCCGCCCTTCCGGCGAATGAGCCATGCCGAGCCGCGTGATATCGTGCGACGACAGCCCCGCAATGTTTTGACCATTGAGGGTAATCGACCCGCTCTCTGGCGTGATCATGCCGGAAACCGCGCGCAAGGTCGTCGTTTTGCCGGCCCCGTTGGAGCCGATCAGCGTGACAAGTTGCCCCTTCGGCACTGAGAGCGAGATCTCCTGCAGCACCTTGACCTTGCCATACCCGGCCACGAGGTTTTTGACTTCAAGCATGGTCTTCAGCCTTGGATGTCCGCATCAACATGCGAGGTGATTGAGCCGACGCACAACTCTCTAAACTCGTCATGGCCGCGGAGGCGGCCACCCAAGCAAGTCTCCACTGAGAGACAGCATCAGACACAGGCGAGGTCGAATACTCAGTCATCGTGTTTGGCTTGGTTTCGCTAACTTTTGGCTTGCTTGGGTGGCCGCCTACGCGGCCATGACGGAGGAGAGGGCAGAGCGAAAAGCCACCAAAGCCTTTGCTGCCCCTCCGTCGCTAGTGCGCTGCCGCCGTGCCGCCAAGATAGGCTTCGATGACGCGCGGGTTGGCCTGTACGTCGGCCGGCACGCCTTCGGCAATCTTCTGGCCGAAGTCGAGTACCGTGACGGTGTCGGAGATGCTCATCACCACGTCCATGTGGTGCTCGATCAGCACCACCGTGATGCCGTGCGCCTTAATCTTGCGGATGATCTCGATGAGCTCCTTGATGTCAGGAGCAGTCAGACCGGCGGCCGGCTCGTCGAGCAAAAGGAGCTGCGGGTCGAGTGCCAAGGCACGGCCGATCTCAAGGAGACGCATCTTGCCGTAGGGCAGGTTCTTCGATTCCTCATTAGCGAGATCTTCGAGGCCCACAAACTGCAGAATGCTCATGGCGCGCTCGCGGGCAGCGGTCTCTTGGCGGTTTTCGCTTGGCAGACCAAGCATCACGGCCGAAAGGCTAGATGTGTAGGAATGGTGGAGGCCCACCATGATGTTTTCGACGCAGGTCAGTTCAGCAAACAGCTGCACGTTCTGGAACGTTCGGGCGATGCCTGCATCGGCGATCTCGGGTGAAGTGCGGCCGACCAAAGACTGGCCGCTGAACTTCACTTCTCCGGCAGTTGGCACATAAATACCGGTGAGCACGTTCATCATCGTGCTCTTGCCGGACCCATTGGGTCCAATAAGGCCATGGATGGTCCCGCGCTTGACCTGCAGATCAACCTCGTTCAGCGCCTTCAAGCCGCCGAACTGCATCAGCGCCTTGCTGACGTCGAGCAGTACCGCACCTTGCGGCACCGCACCGGCTGGCGCGCCCCAGACTTTCGACTGGTCCGCTGTCGCCGTGATCTTGGGATGCTTCGACGCCAGTTCTGGCGCGATCTTGCCCAGCACGCCATTGACAAAGCCCATGATGCCGTCGGGCAGGTAGTACACGACGAACAGGATCATCAGGCCGTAGATCGTCAGCTTCCAATCGACGATCCGCTCCAGGAACAGCGAGAACACGAACAGCGCTACACACATCGCGACCGCGATACCGATGCTCACCGCCTGGCTGCGATCTTTGGCGATCGACCAGCCGCCAGCGATGACCGCAATCACTGCAATGACGCCAGCACAGATGCGGAACAGCTCCAGATCCGACAGAACGTTCGGCAAGAATACGATGATCGCTGAACCGATGATCGGCCCAAGCCGCGACTTTCGTCCGCCCATCGCCACCGCCAACAGGAATTCCACAGACTGGCTGAACTCGAAAGCTTGCGGCGCAATGTACTGGCGGAAGTAGGCATAAAGCACGCCCGCCAACCCGGCGAAGCCTGCGCTGACAACGAACGCCAGCACCTTGTGCTTGTAAACGCTCACGCCCATGCAGTCCGAGGCGATCGGGCTATCACGCAGCGCTTCGAACGCGCGGCCATAGCGCGACGCGATCAGGCGATTGATCACCACCACCGTGAGCACCAGCGCGATCGCCGACACGTAGTAGTATTCAACTTCCTTCATGCGCTTCAGCGAGATGTCGATCCAGTCACGTACATCGATGAAGATCGGTGTTTTTAACTCGATCCCGAGCGGGCCATTCGTCAGGTTGAGATGATGCACCAGCGGCTTCCAGCCACCGATGGCAAACGCCACGCCGCAAAGCGCCAGCGCCGCCACCAGCGCAATACCGCCTCGCACGCGCTCATCGAGTTTCGTCGCGCCGAGCGCAACGTAGCCGAGCAAGCCAACCAGCACCGCCAGGCCATAAGGCCACCAGGAACCGATCGAGACTTCTGTCATTTCGTTGATCAGCGTCATAACGATGGTGCCGAACGCGAGCGTCACCATGGCGAGGTAAGGGCCGGTCACGCTCAATGCCGGCAACGCCAATAACGCACCAAATAACGCAGTCACGATCACAGCTGCCGGCAACGCCCACCAGAAGCCAAGGCCGAAGTGGATCCACATCAGGCCGGCGGTGTAAGCGCCGACGCCGAACAGCGCGGCGTGCCCGATCGACACCTCGCCCGTGTACCCGAACACGATATCGAGCCCGAGCACGAGGATCGAGTAGATGATAATCGTCGTGATCAGCGGCAGGTAATACGATGACGTGATGACGAACGGCACAGCGGCCAGGATCGCGACGCCAATCAAACCAAGAAGCGTTTTCATGTGCGGCTCAAACCTTCTTGATCGCGGTCTTGCCGAACAGTCCGGCCGGCTTCAGCGACAGCACGAGCAGCAACAGAATAAGACCCGGCACATCCTTGTAGCCGGTGTCGAAATAGAAACCCGTGAGGCTCTCGGTGATCCCGAGGATCAGCCCACCGACCACCACGCCCACGCCGCTCGTCAGCCCACCGATAATGGCGACCGCGAACGCTTTAAGTCCGAGGGCGGCACCCATGTTCGCGCCCGTCAGCGTAATGGGAGCAACGAGCACGCCAGCCAGCGCGGCACTGAGCGACGACAGCGCGTAGGAGAACGTAATGACGCGCGAGGTGTTGATGCCCATCAGGCCGGCTGCATCGCGGTCGTTCGCTGTAGCAACGACGGCCTTGCCGTAGATTGAGCGGCGGTTGAACAGCTCAACGGCCAGCATCATGGCGAGCGCGCCGAGGACAATGACGATTTCCATCGGGCGCAGATTGACGCCGCCGATAGTCAATGGGGCTTCGCTGACGGGCGAGGGGAACTTCAGCGGGTCCTTGCCCCACACGTTTTCAGCGATGTTCTTGAAGATGATGCCGAGCGCAATGGTGGCCATGATCCACCCGGCTTCGGACTTGATCTGCAGTGCGCGCCTGACGCCCAGCGTCTCGACGATGGCGCCCTGCATGAGGCCGAAGGCGAACACAAACGGCAGGGCCACGATGTAGGCCCAGAACGAGCCAAGCTGCATCCCGATCAGGAAGTTGACGGCCGTGAAACCGACCAGCGCGCCGAGCGTGAGCGCTTCACCCTGGCCGAAATTCAGCGACTTCGAGGTCGCAAACGTTAGCTGATAGCCGAACGCGATGACCCCATAGATCATACCAACCGTGATCCCGGACACCAGGATCTGTAGGAAATTTTGCATACGCCACCGTGGTCTTTACTTGCTTCAAGCTGATCTGCGTTGGACGTATGTCCCGACGAAAAGTTCGATACACTTCTTAAAGTTCATCGCATCACTTTTGCCCGTAACCTGAAGAATGCTAATTTTTATTCTGTCGCCGTTGTCTGCGACCCCATATTTGGCACCCGCGCCGGACACTAAGCGCAAGGTCACACGGTAAGCGCTGGCGGACCCACCCGTGACGTCAGTCCAGGGTATCAATTGCGATGAGACGGCGGGGTCATGGATGCCTTGCGGAGACACAAGAAGGGTCCTGCGCTTCACCAGAAAGGCATATCCAAAACTGAGACAACTGAACAC
>JANNEU010000229.1:0-9867 GCA_031379035.1 Hyphomicrobiaceae bacterium
CTGGTGATTATACCGGGGTGGCTGCACCCGATCCCATTCCGAACTCGGCCGTGAAACGCCCCAGGGCCGATGGTACTCCGACTTAAGTCGCGGGAGAGTAGGTCGTTGCCAGGTCTGCCAAAGCGTGTGTCAGATAAATCAAGATATCCCTTCTCCATACACTACAAAACCGCCGCTGATCTCACGATCAGCGGCGGTTTTGTGTTGTCGGGGCGGTGGATTGCTTTGAGTGCCGCCGGGGACAGTGTGAGTGATTGACCCGGCCGGACGCACGAGAAAATACGGAGCGAGGGTCGTTTCTCGATGCCAGGAAGAACGTAACGATCCTGGATCGACGCTGTGAGTTGGAAGTGTCTGCAACAGTCCAACTCAAGCAAAAGCGCACGCTCAACTGGTGATCAACATTGGCGCGCGCGTTCTGACTTTCAAATGGCACCTATGCGCTTGGTTTCGGCCGGGCGGCATCATCTCATAAAGCTTGGCAGCCAGAGCGACAGGATCGGAAACGCGATCAGGATGCCCAGGCGAATAACGTCAGCGATGCAAAACGGCAGACAGCCCCAGAAAATCGTTTTCATCGGTACGTGCGGGAGCATGGCGTTAAGCACGAACATGTTCATGCCGACGGGTGGACTGATCAGCCCGATTTCGACGACACACACGATGAGGATACCAAACCAGATCGGATCGATGCCGAGATTGACGATGACCGGAAAAAACACCGGCATGGTCAGCAGGATCATCGACAGTTCTTCCATGGCCGTGCCCAATATCACGTAGATGACGCAGATCGACAGGACCACCATGACCGGTGACAAATTATAGTACGTTACCAAGTTCGTGAGATCCTTCGGCATCGTCGTGTAGTTCACGAACTCAGCAAACATCAGCGCGCCGATGAGAATCGCGAACAACATCGCGGTTGTCCGCGCCGATTCGACGAGGCTTTCGAGCATTGTCCGCCACGTCAGCGCGCGGCGGGCCAGGGCAAAGCACAGCGCACCGAAAGCGCCGGCGCCCGCACCTTCTGTGGCCGTGAACAAGCCGCCATAAATGCCGCCCATGACGACGGCGAACAACAGCACCACGCCCCAGATCCCGCGCACGGCGGCGATGCGCTCGGCCCAGGTCGATCTGGGCCCGGGTGGTCCGGCGGCGGGATCGCGCCAAGTGATCCACTGCACGGTGATGCACAGCAGGATCGTCGCGAGAATACCGGGGATGACGCCGGCCGCGAACAATTTGCCGATGTTGGTTTCTGTCATCACGCCATAAATGACCATCAGCGTTGATGGCGGGATGAGGATGCCCAGCGTGCCGCCGGCGGCGATTGCGCCCGTCGAGAGCTGGTCTTTGTAGCGAAGCCGGTTCATGGCCGGATAGGCGACCTTCGACATGGTTGCGGCGGTCGCAACAGAGGAGCCGCAGATCGCGCCGAAACCGGCGCACGCACAGATGGTCGCCATGGCGAGACCGCCGCGCAAATGGCCAACGAACGTGTTGGCCGCGCGGAACAACTCATGCGACATGCCTGCACGGCTGACGAGGCTGCCCATCAGGATGAATAGCGGCACGACCGATAGTGTGTAGTTGCGCCCGGTTTCATAGATTTTGGTTTGCACCATCGCGATCGCGATACCGAAATTCCAATCGCGCATGTAAGCCACACCGAGAAACCCGATGACGCCCATGCACACCGCTAATGGAAGTCGCAGGACGGCGAACAGCATCATCAGCCCGAGGCCAACAAGGGCTTCCGTCATGCCATCCCTGCCTTTTCCGGATCAAACTCCGTTGCTTGCGGAGGTATCGTGCTCATGAAGGCGCGGCTCATGTGGACAAGTCCAGTCATCGCAACCATGCCGGCCATGACGTAGACGAACGGTGCCAACGGCAGCTTGAGCACGTCGGTCGTATCACCATATCCGGCAATTTTTCCGGCCTTCAGCCACACCAGCCACGCAAGAGCCAGCACGATGAGACCGACAAGGAATTCCATGAAGCGGATGAGATAGCCGCGTGCCCGGGGGCTGATAACGGCGTCGATGAAGTCCATCGTCACGTGCTCGCCGGCCCGTGACGTCATCGGCAAGCCAGCAAAGATCAGGACGAGAAGCCCCAGCTCGGTGAGCTCGAACGCGCCTCGAAGCGGCCAATTGAAGGCGTAGCGGCTGACGACGTCGATCGCCGTCAAGAGCATCATCCCGAGCAAGATAAGGGCTGCTGTCAGACCGAGTATGCGGTCCAACCACAGCCCTAAACTTTTTCGTGTGTCTCCAGCTACCGGTTGATTACTTGCCGGCAGCGACATTCTTGATCTCTTGCTTGAACTCCGCGTAGGCCTTGTCGGCGTCAATGCCCTTGGCCTTGGCGGCTGCCAGCCACTTCTCGATAATCGGCTTTGACTTCTCTTCAACGGCCTTAATGAAGTCGGCGGAAGGCTCGGTGATCTGCACGCCCTCTTTCTTCAGCGCTTCGAGGCCGACCTTGTCGGCACCATCCCAGGCTTTGCCGGCGATGCGGGCAATGTTCTCACCCGATACCGACATGATCGCTTCCTGGTCTTCCTTGGACAGCTTGTTCCACTTGTCCTCGTTCATGAAGAAGCCGAACGCAGAGCTGTAGAAGCCGCCCGGAAAAATGGTGGCATGTTTGACCACCGTACCGAGCTTGAAGGACGCAATGCTCTCAAGCGGGAAGAACGTGCCGTCGGCGACGCCGGTGCTGAGCAACTCGTAGGACTCGGGTGCCGGTTTGACGAACGCCGAGGCACCAAGCGCGCGGGCCATCTCTTCCGAGATACCGCCTCCGGAACGGATCTTCATGCCTGCCAGGTCCTCGATCTTGGTGATCGGACGCTTTGAATTGAACATCTGCCCTGGGCCGTGGGTGAACACGCCGAGCAACTTGACGCCTTTGTATTCATTGGCCTGCTGGAAATATTTCCAATGGATGCGCGAGAACGCGACCGAGTTGATCTCAGCCGTGGCGCCGGCACCAGGTAGTTCTGGCATCAGCGGCAGGACGTGGCGGGCAGGCGTGTAGCTGGCGGTGACGTAGGACACGTCGACGAGGCCGTCCTTGACAGCATCGAAGGTACCGGCAGGAGCGGACGGGGCCTTCGGCAACAGCTGCAGTTTCACCCGGCCTTTGGTGGCCTTTTCAACTTCGGCTGCCCAGTTGGGCAGCATCACTGCGGTCAGCGCGTGCGTGGGCGGCACCCAGCTCGACATCGTCAGTGTGGTAACCGTCTGTGCGCTTGCGGGCACCATCCAGCCTATGGCGAGCCCCAATGACAGTGCCAAGCCCGCACACTTCCCCGAATAAAGCGATTTCAGCATAAGTCTTGCCTCCCGAGTTTTTGTTCCGCGCATTCGGCCATTGACCAGCCAGGGCGTCAAGCCCGAACACACATAAAAACTTGCCAGAAACCAAGAAGCTGTCTGGCTGCTCACGGGGTGAGTGCGATCTCGGCAGGGGAGAGCTTTGGTGCGGACCACGTTCCACGGACCATCAGTGTGTCGCGGGCGCTGCCGGTGGTGGGGCTGGCGCTGATGGCACGCGCGGGGCCGAGCCGGGGGAGCGCGGCGGGCGCAATGCGTACCACCAGATCAAGATCAGCTGACGTGATACCGACGCGACCCTGGACGCTGGCAACGAGGCCTTTGCTGATGGCGCTCAGGTGGTCAAAGGTGAGGACGCCGTCACGCAAACGGAAGCGGGCATCAAGCGCGTCCAATGCTGCAATTTGAGCCAGTGTGCCCCAGCCAGCTGGCCGCTCACCCTGGGCGATCGATGTGGACTGTTTCTGCAAGCCCGCAAGATCAAGCAGCATTTGCCCATCGCGCATGTCCAGGGTACCGCGGCCACCGGCACGCTCCATGACCTCGCCCAGCGTTGCGCCACGCCCCGTCAGGTCAAATTGGCTGGTGGCGCGTCCGCGAAGCGGCGAGGTGCCGAACAACTGCCCGGCCAACAGTGCAATATCGGTGGTTTCGACGCGGCCGCGTAGCGATACCGGTGCATCCGGCGTGGTGTGATCGACCATGAACTGCAGACTGCCGGCATGGGTTCCGAGATCGAGTTCGGCAATGTCGCCGTGGAGCCGCCCACTGCTGGCTGAAACGGTCATCGCGCCACGGCCGACTGGTGCACCGTTCCATTGCAAGCGGGCGGCCGACAAGCGCAGCTCGGCGTCGAGGCGCGTTATGCTCTGGAAGGCCGTGCCTATTGTACGCCAAGGCGCGAGACTTGGTGACAGACTTGGCGCGAGGCTCGGCGCGAGGCTTGATACAAGCCCCGAGCCTTTCTGGCGCTGTAAAAGCGGGGCGACATCAAGCGCTGGGAACGCCAGCGTTGCTTCGATCCGTGGGCGGCCCTCGCGTACGCTCAGCGTTACCGCGCCTACGCCTGCCTGATCGCTGATTGATACATCGGACCGGCCGAAGCTGATGGAGCCGTTCGCCCACCGGGCAGGGCCTTTCAATTGAATCGCTGGTCCGCCGGATTGGCCGGACCACGTGTAGCCCAGGTCTGCTGCGAGTTTGCCGGCATCCGGCGTGCGGGCGTCCGCCTGCCCTTTCAGGCTCATGGCCTCGGCTATGTCGATGTGACCATCGAACGTCAGATTGAGACCCACTGATTTCAGCATGAATTGCATGGGCCGGCGGGCCGTATTCGGCCCATCGGCGTCTGCAATACGATCAATGACTGCGCCGAATTGGCTCTCGAACGTATATGGCTCCGCAAGGTAGGTGAGGGTGCCGCTGGCTGACACTGGTTGCTTGTTACGGACCAACACCTCGGCCGTGACTTTGGTGAGGTCCACGCTGTGACCGCCGCCCCAGTGCAATCGGATTGTGCCGTTGCGCAACGCAAGCCGGTCAATGGACAGGGCGGCGATGTGTTCGATGAGAGGCGCGAACGCGAGTTGGATCGGATCGGCACCGCTGGCAATAGTGGTGTCACCGCCTGCCACCACGATATCGAGCACCGGCGCGTTCAGAATGACACTACGGCTTGGTTCTTTTCCGGCCTCACTCGTGGTGCGTCCCAGAGAAACGATGCCGGACGTCAGTGTGATGGCCGGTGATAGGCTCAGCTTCAACGGCTGATCGACGATGATCGTGTCAGCTGGCAGTGCTTGGACGCCCAAAACGCCGCGTGCGAAATCGGCAGACCGTAGGTCCAATAGCAGGGGTGCCACCGCGATGAGGAGTAACGCGGAAACGAACACCAGCACGGCCGCTGAAAAGCGGCGCTTTATCAAGCTGCGGCGCATGCGACTTAACTCAGGCCTCAGTGTGACCGCAAAGGGTCAATGTGTACTTGGTTTGGTAGCACAATTTGTATGGTGGCATGTGGTTTGTCGCGCAAGGCTATGCGCTGCGTGTCAACAAGCCAACGTACGTCGCCCCTTCGTTCACACTGACTTTACAGCGCGGGACTTGCAAGCGGCGATCTCTATAACGTCAGCCTTGTTTGGGCCGGCAGCGCTGTCTTTTGTGGCAGTCTGAGTGGCGTGCTGACTATTGCGACCGCAACCGCGACAATGGCCGCAGATCAAGGCTGCATGCGGCTCAGACGCTTGCTAGCATCGCAAAGGGTTAAATTCTGACTTGGACGTGCAAATCCCTGGAGTGGCTATCAGAGGCGCTGTAAAGGGTGCCCGCAGAGATCTGGCTTCGTGTAGCCTGTGTCCCCCGGAGACGACCATGACCCAGTTCGACCGCCTGTGGGAAACTGCCGATCTCACGCGCCGGACGCTGATCGCGTCGGGAGCCGCAACCGGCTTTGTGACAGGCTTTGCCGCCTCTGTGCAGCCGGTCATGGCGCAGACCATGGTCCTCACTGATGCCGCCGGTCTTGATGCGGGTTGGATCGACGTGCCCACAGCGACCGGCCCGGTGCCGGCCTATCGCGCTATCGCTGCAGGCAGCACGTCGCGGCCGCTTGTTCTTGTTGTGCATGAGATCTTCGACGTCCACGAGCATATCGCCGATGTCTGCCGGCGGTTGGCTAAGCTTGGGTACTGCGCTGTTGCACCATCGCTTTACAAGCGGCAGGGCGATGTCAAATCGCTCAAAACATTTGATGAAATTCGACCGATCGTTGCCAAGGTGCCGGACGCGCAGGTGATGGGCGACCTTGATGCGACCATCGCCTGGGCCGGAAAGGCCGGCATTGCCGACGAGAGTAAAGTGGCGATTACGGGCTTCTGTTGGGGTGGGCGGATCACCTGGCTCTACGCGGCGCACAATCCGAAGCTCAAAGCCGGCGTTGCCTGGTATGGCCGCGTGCTGGGCGATAAGACTGAGAACCAACCGGCGCATCCGCTCGATGTGGCCGCCAAGATCAAAGCGCCCGTGCTCGGCCTGTATGGCGGTCAGGATCAGGGTATTCCGGTCGCGACCTTGGATCAGTTGAAGGCGGCCCTCGGGCCAAACACGAAATCGCAGTTCAAGATCTATGATGATGCGCCGCATGCGTTCTTTGCCGACTATCGGCCAAGCTATCGGGAAGCGGCTGCCAAGGATGGTTGGCAACGGCTGCAGGATTGGCTGAAAGCGAATGGCGTCGCGTGATCAAAACGATTCCCATCGCTGAGGGTGATAGGCGGCTGGTGCTTGGTTGGGAGGAGTGGATTGCGCTCCCGGAGCTTGGTTTACCGGCGATCAAGGCCAAGATTGACACGGGTGCGAAGACCAGCGCGCTGCATGCCGAGGCTATTGACGTCTTTGGGTCAGCCTCGTCGCCCAAGGTGCGCTTTCTCATTCGACCCGCCGCGCGCCGGCCAGATATCGTGGTGGCGTGCAGTGCACCAATCATTGATCGACGCAGCGTCACAAGTTCGAATGGTATTCCTGAAGACCGGATCGTGATTGCCGCTGAAATTGCTATTGCGGGGCGGACCTGGCCCATTGAAATCTCTCTCTCGGACCGTCGTGACATGAGTTATCGGATGTTGCTCGGCCGGCAGGCGCTGACTTCCATTGGTGTGCTCATCGAACCCGGCAAGTCCTTTGTGCAGCCGAAGCTGGGCTTCGGTCATTACCCCGGTTACAAACGCAAAAAGCCTGCGCGCAAATCCACTTAGAGACGGACGGCGCGCTGGGTCGCAACTTCACCCCAAATTCGTCGTTGCATTCGCACCGATTGTCAGTTCATATCGCCGCCGGATTGACGTATACGACAACTTGGTACTTGCCCCCGAAGGAGACCTGCCATGACTGACGCCGTCATCGTTTCGACCGCCCGTACGGGTCTCGCCAAGTCCTGGAAGGGCGCGCTCAACAACACACACGGCGCGACCATCGGCGGCCATGCCGTCAAGCACGCCATGGCCCGCGCCAAGATCGAGCCCGGCGAAGTCGAAGACGTCATCATGGGCTGCGCGAACCCTGAAGGTGCCACCGGCGGCAACATCGCCCGCCAGATCGCGCTGATGGCCGATTGTCCGGTGGGCGTCTCCGGCATGACAGTCAACCGCTTCTGCTCGTCGGGCCTGCAGACGATTGCGTTGGCCGCCCAACGTGTGATCGCTGGCGAAGGCGACATCTATGCCGCTGGCGGTGTGGAAAGCATCTCGCTCGTGCAGAACGAGATGAACCGTAAGCACGGCGTCGACAAGATGCTGAAGGCCAAGAAGCCGGAAGTTTACTGGAACATGCTGCAGACGGCCGAGATGGTCGCCAAGCGCTACAACATTCCGCGCGAACTGATGGACCAGTATGGTGTCGAGAGCCAGCTGCGCGCTGCTGCCGCCAAACAAGGCGGCAAGTTCAATGACGAAATCGTGCCGATCAAAGTGATGATGCTGAAGGCCGAAATGAACGACAAGAAAGAAGTTATCCGCACCTGGGAAGAAGAGGTGACGCTGAACGAGGACGAAGGCATCCGCGCCGACACCACGCTTGCTGGTATCGCCAAGATCAAGCCGGCCATCGAAGGCGGCGTCATCTCAGCCGGTAACGCCAGCCAGTTCTCGGACGGCGCATCTGCTGCCATCATCATGAGTGGCGCGCAGGCGGCCAAGCGCGGCTTAAAACCGCTCGGTATCTTCAAGGGATTCGCCGTCGCTGGCTGCGAGCCGGACGAGATGGGCATTGGCCCCGTCTATGCCGTGCCGAAGCTGCTGAAGCGCGCTGGTATGAAAGTTTCTGACATCGATCTGTGGGAACTCAACGAAGCGTTCGCCTGCCAGGTCATATACTCGCGCGACAAGCTGGGCATCGACAACGCCAAGCTCAACGTCAACGGCGGCGCGATTGCGGTCGGCCATCCCTATGGCGTCTCGGGCGCGCGCCTCGTCGGCCACGCGCTGATCGAGGGCCGCCGCCGCAAAGCCAAGCACGTCGTCGTCACCATGTGCATCGGCGGCGGCATGGGCGCTGCCGGGTTGTTCGAGGTGGTGCAGTAGGGTAGGGGGGCGAACCCACCGACTGGCGGTTTCGTGGTGCCGCAGTGCGGCTCCACGGAGGTCGGCCCAAGAAAAGACATGGGCCTGCATGTTGCCGCTTAGATCTTGAGATTTCGTGGGGAATCGCCATGGGCGACGAACAGACCGCAAGAGCAGAAGATCTTGCAATGCAGATTGCAATGGCCGAGCTACTTAGGCTTGTTCTTGGCGAACTGGCCTTCGACGAAGATCGAAAAAAATTCAGGCAAAAACTGTCTGGCCTCGAGGAAGCCGCGAACATATCGCTGCGCTCTCGCTGCCACTTTCCAAGCGCCAATAACGCAACTGAAGAATACGTCAAAGAAGCCGCATGTGGTTACGTATCGCGCCTAATTGGCTCCATCAAGCATCCAGAAGATTCGTGAGCAAAAAACACGACAGCGTTTAAGAACCTGTCTTTTCCGAGCGCAATGCACCCTCACGATGCCTTCAACGCCTTGCGCACTCCGTCCGGATCGGCCGCGATAACGGCAAGATACGACTGCGCCGCCTGATCCGGCTCAGCGCGATGCTGCTCCCAGTCGCGCAACGTGCCGACAGGGATGCCGAACACACGCGCGAACTCCGCCTGCGAAAGGCCCAGCTTCTGGCGCACGCGACGGGCGAGCGAGACGCGGCGGAAGCTTTTCAATGCAGCGGCCGTGAGCGGCGGATTGCCCGGATACGTCTTGGCGCGTGCGATGATCTCTGCGTCGGCGAGACGACGAGTCCGCTTGAAAGTCTTAGCCAGCGCGATAGAAGATCTCGTCATGGCTTCGACCTACCCGTCAACGGTCGCGCTCGAATTCTCCCAGGCTCAACCACCCAAAATGAACCTGACCATTCGTTACGCTGCTGCAGGACCGCCACGATCCGGTCGATACCTGGTCGAGGTGGCGACATCGACAATCGAAACAACACGATGCCACTTGCTGACGGTAGGCCGCGTCGAAAAGCGAGTTCCCCAAAGTCTTTGTCAAAGGTAAGAATCACTCGCACTTGCGCGACGGCGAGCCCCCAAACCATCTCATCGCCAACGCCAGCATGTGTTTCTCGAACCCATACAATGTCATGGCCAGCTGCTCGAAGCTGACGTACGGCAGCCCCAGGAAAATTTTCGTCAGCGAGAAAGCGGCTCATTCCGCTGCGCTCGGGTAGACCCTTTCGCTGGCCACAAGGTCACGCGCGTAGTTAAGGCACGCAGCGAGGTCCTCACGCGTGAGACCCGGATAGTTGTCCAGAATATCCGCCTCGCCCCAGCCATCCGCCATGAGACCGAGCAGGAATTCTACCGAGAGCCGTGTACCCTTGACGACGGGTTTGCCCACTAGGATAGCTGGGTCGATGACGATGCGGTCGTGTGGCACAGCAGCTTTTGACATCGCGGCGACTCCGAGTTCGTACCCCTCTCACATTACAGTATTCCCACA
>JANNEU010000234.1:0-10824 GCA_031379035.1 Hyphomicrobiaceae bacterium
GAGCCGATGCGGCAGTTCGACTGGACGAACTTGCAGGTCCGGCAGGTGTACGACGACAGACATCCGCGCACCTCTGCGCCACGCGTAAAATTACAGGTCCGCACCGTCTGACAATCACGGCCCTGCGGTCCCGGACCTTGCCCGAACACGGGTGCCGTCGACTGCGCGTGCGCCATGCTCGCGAGCAGCATGCCGCCAACCGCAAGGCCAGCCGTCACACCTAAACGTTGAAAAATACGCATCCTGCGCCTCCCGGGCAAAGTTCAGCGCACCACGATTTCCGAAAACGGATGGCCGCGCAATGGTTTGCCGCCCGCCATCCGCGGCCTTCCTGTGCGCTGTGGCACGCGGGCATCAGACATTAGGCGTCCCAGATCAGGCACATGGTCGCCGCACGACACTCCCCACTATTCGTCTTGGCCGCGTCACCGCGAAGCGGGGCTCCGCACCGACGGCGGCCACCCAAGCAAGCCCTTTGTTGTCTCGGCAGTAAACGCAGGGCGGTGCCAAAAGTCGGGGCACCTTGCGGGCCAGTGAAACTTGGACGTTTGCTTGGGTGGCCGCCTGTGCGGCCATGACGTGAGGGGTGACAGCCGGTTGCCGAACGCTGGACCTCAACTCACGCATCCGGCTCACCGAGAAACGGCTTCATGTGTTTGACCACCGTCGCACGTGGGAGATCGCGGGCGATGACGACGAAGCGAGAGCGTTTGTCGGGCTGGCCGTCTCCGCGTTTGGGCCAGTCCTTCAGCACATCGGGGGGATAGAAAATGTGCTGCACCCCATGGACCACAAACGGCTTGAGTTGCTTGTCGACCGTCACGATGCCTTTGACGCGCAGCAGCTTGTCGCCGTAGGCCGCAGCCAGCGTTTGCAACGCGAGGCTCAACGCGTTGCCATCAATCGGTGCGTTATAGACCAGCGCGAACGTTTCGACGCCGTGCAGGTGGCCGCCGGCATGATCATGCGCGTGATGATGCTCATGGCCGTGATGCTCATGGCCGTGATGCTCGTGCCCGCAGCCCGGCGCGCAAGTATCGTCGTGCGCATGCCCATGATCATGCGTCGCCGCCCCGTGCCCCAACCACCGCTCCGGATCAGCGCCCGTCAATGCCGGTTCATGCGCACCCAGCCCGATCAGCCGCGCCGGCTCCGTCTCACCCTTTACAATGTGGAGGATTTCGCCGGTCCGGTTGAGCGCGCGAATTTTTGCTTCCAACGCCACCACATCTGCTGCCGGCACCAGATCCGTTTTGGTGATCACAATGCGGTCCGCGAGCGCGATCTGCTTGGCCGGCTCGAACTGCTCTTCGATCTGCTTGGCACCCAACTGCGCGTCCACTGTCGTGACGATGCCGTCGAGCTGGTAGATGCGGAACGTATCTTCGTCGGTCATCAAGGTATGCGCAATCGGCGTCGGATCAGCGAGCCCCGACGTCTCCAGGACAACGCGATGGATCGGCGGGATTTCGCCATGCAGATGCTGGCGATGCAACTTCGCGAGCGCCTTGGTCAAGTCGCCACGCACCGCGCAGCATACACAGCCCGATGGCAGCAGGATGGTATCTTCGTCGGCCTTTTCCACCAGCGCATCGTCGATGCCTACATCGCCGAACTCGTTGATGATCACGGCCGTGCCGGCCATCGCCGGGTCTTGCAGCAGACGCCGCAGCAACGTCGTCTTGCCAGAGCCCAGAAAGCCCGTCAGCACAGTAATCGGAATAGCGGTCATGAGCGGCGTCCAGATGCGGATTTATCGGTATTGAAGAAGCTCGCGACATAGGGCCAGGCGGCCATCATCACCAAGCCGGTGACGAAGCCCGATGCATGGGCTGCAAAACTCACATTCGGCAGGCTCATGTCGATCACCACCTGCAGTCCAAGCATCATCAGCAGCGTGTTCAACTTGCGGCTATCAAAGCTTGCCCGGTCGCGCAGCCAGCCCGTCAGCAGCATGCCGGCTTCGGCACCCAGCAACGCAAAGATGGCCCCCGATGCGCCCACCAGCAGCCCATAGTCGGTATGCTTCGCCGCCATCAGCCACAGCACAAACGCCGACGACGCGATGCCGCCAACCGCATACACCGCCAGCAGGCGCAGCGTGCCCAGCGTCGGCTCCAGCACGCGACCCAGCACCCACAGCACGAACATGTTCGTCGCCAGATGGATCGGCCCGAAATGCAGGAATGACGCCGTTACCAGCCGCCACCACTCCCCGCCTTCCAGCACGTCCGGTGGCCACAGTGCACCAAGGTTGATCAGCGTCTCCGAGTCCTCCGAGCCGCCCGAAAAAACTTCCACAGCAAATGCCAGCAGGTTCATGCCGATCAGTCCAACAGTCAGCGGATAGGCGCGGTATGATTGTGCCCGCGCATCGGCCGTCGCCAACGTCCGCTCTTCCAAAGCATTCAGCATCACCACGGCATCAGCCGGCAGTGGCTCTGGCGGACTGGCGGCAGCTGCATCGAGATGCCGTTGTGCTGCAACTCGCGTGACCGGCAGTTCCGCCTTGGCCGCCAAGTGGGCCAGCGCCCGCTGCCCGGCTGCCGTGTTGCCACCACTGTTTAAATACGCCAGCGCCATCCAGAATGTTTTGGTTTCCTTCGGGATTTTGGCCAGAGCAGTGTCGAGCAGCACGTGCACGCCATTCGGCCGCCCGCCGAACGCCAGCACGATCATGCGCGCCAGCGCGAAGCCCGCGCCGCCCAGCAGGTCTTTGGCGTTGGTGTAGGCGCGGATCATATCAACACGTCGACCCAGTTCGCCGAGCGCGCGGATTTCCAGCGGCCGGATCAAGCTGGGGGCCTCCTGCGCCGTTTCGGCATGCGCCAACACTTCCGCCCAGTCTCGCCGTATCAAGGCCTCGTGAGAGGCCACGATAGGCCGGTACTGCGTCGGCAAGCGTTTGACGAGATCCAGAAGTGGCCGCGTGTCCGCAGCCGTCGATGCCGCAATGGCCGTCGCAAGTTCGGCGTGGACACGATTGCCCTCTGTTGGATGTAAAATCGACGCCCAGCGGGCAAGGCGGGCGGCCTGCACGGTCTGTCCGGCTAGGGAGTAGCGCTGCTGCAGCCACGCCAAGATGACGGGTGTCACGATCAGCGGCACGAAAACCAGCGCCACCAGCACCCCGGCGGCACTGGGCTTCAACCAAAGCGCCAGCAGTCCCACCGCCACCACAATGGCATTCGCCAGCAGCCAGCCTTCATTGCCGCGCGCCCGCCGATAGATGAAGGCCGCGCCGATCACCATGGCGGAGACGGCCATGGCGTTAATCGCGATGATCAGTTGCAGGTCCATGGGTGTCCGGCCAATCGGCGAGGGTGGGCGTTGAAAGACTATTGGAGTGGCTGCGCACACTTTGCCAGAGGCACGCGATGGTTATGCGGCGATCCGCCATCCACCGCTACCCTGCGCGGATTTGACCGCCCAAATCCGGGCCAAGCCAGGGTCTGCATTTCTTGACACCCCCAGGGCCACTGCCTATGGGTAGCGTCGCAATGAACCTCGCCGTTTCCGGCCTTTTTCCTGTCTGGATAGGGCGCTTCCATGTCGAATGACGACAAGACCGGCCGCCAGGCCTCTGATGCCATGTCGGCAGCGGATCGGGCAGCCCTTGCGAAGCGCGCATCTGAGATCGGGGCGAAGATCGAAAGCGCGAAGGGCAGACACGCGACGCCGCATCACGGGGATCAAAGCCAGGGCAATGCCATGGCCAAGGGCCTCAAGATTTCAGCTGAATTGATCGGTGGTGTGGTGGTCGGTGGTGGCCTTGGGTGGCTGCTCGACAAATGGCTCGGGACGTTCCCATGGCTGTTTATTCTGTTCTTTCTGCTCGGTTCGGCGGCCGGAATGTTGAATATCGTGCGTCAGGCGCAGCGTGAAAAGACGCCGCCCGCGCCCTCTGTCAAAGATGACGAGGACGACAAGTAGACGGCGACATAAAATAGGGGCCTTGCGGTCGCGCAAGGAATGAGGACGTGGCATCTGGCGGTGGTGGGCATAGCCCCATCGAACAATTCGCGCTGCAAACGCTGATGCCTTTGAAGGTGTTTGGCATTGATGCGTCGATCACCAACTCCACCGTGTTCATGATCGGTGCCGTTGGCCTCATCTGCACGTTTCTGCACTTTGCGACCCAGAACGCCAGCGTGGTCCCCGGCCGGCTCCAGTCAGCTGCCGAAATGGTCTACGACTTCGTCGCCGGCACTGTCCGCGACAACCTCGATGATGGCCACGAAGGTAAAAAGTTCCTGCCGTTCGTGTTTGCGCTGTTTGCCTTCGTGCTGGTCTGCAACTTTCTCGGCATGATCCCGGGTTTCTTCACCGTCACCAGCCACATCGTCATTACGGCAGCGCTTGCACTTCTGGTGATCAGTGCTGTTCTTATCTATGGCTTCGCCAAGCATGGCGTTAGTTTTTTGAAGCTGTTCGTGCCGTCTGGCGTGCCGGCTTGGCTGTTGCCCATCCTGGTGCCGATCGAGATTATCTCGTTCGTATCGCGCCCCGTCTCGCTCTCCGTGCGTCTGTTCGCCAACATGCTGGCTGGCCACATCGCGCTCAAGATCTTCGCAGGCTTTGTCGGCACTCTTCTCGCAGCCGGCGCATGGTCAATCCTCTCCCCGCTGCCGCTGGCGCTTACGACTGCGCTAACCGCGCTCGAACTGCTGGTCGCCTTCCTGCAGGCCTATGTCTTTGCCGTCCTCACCTGCGTCTATCTCAGCGACGCAGTGCACGGCGCGCACTGATTTCCCATCCACAACCATCCTCAACTCAGGAGCTTCCCATGGATCCCATCGCAGCAAAGTACATCGGCGCAGGCATTGCTTGCCTCGGCATGGCTGGCGCCGGCATCGGCCTCGGCAACCTGTTTGGCCAGTTCCTCGCCGGCGCGCTCCGCAATCCATCGGCTGCTGATGGCCAGCGCGGCACACTGCTGCTCGGCTTCGCATTGACTGAAGCGCTCGGCATCTTCTCGCTGCTGATCGCACTCCTGCTGCTGTTCGCAGTCTGATGTCTGCACGCAAGGCTGTTGAGCTTCCGGCTCAACGGCCTTTTGCATGTTGCAAGAGCCTCGGTGACGTCGCGCTCTGGCGCGGCATCACCTTTTTTATCTGCTGATACGTCCGGCGAGCGGTACATTCATGGCTTCTCCTCCAGCAACCACGACGAAGACGGGTGGTGCCGCTGCGGCACCGGCCACTGGTCATGCCGCCGGCCACAGTGCCGCAACACAGGCGACCGTCGGCGTCTCTGACAACGGCAAAGGTGCTGGTGGTGCGTTCCCGCCCTTCGACAAATCGAGCTTCGGTGGCCAGCTCATTTGGCTCGCGCTGACGTTCGGCTTTCTTTACTGGGCGCTCTCCAAACACTTGTTGCCCCGCCTCAGTGGCGTGATTGAGCATCGTGCCGACGGCATCCGTGCCGATCTGGCCGAAGCCGAACACCTCAAAAGCGAAACCGAGACCTCACTCAAGGCCTACGAGCAGGCGCTCACCACCGCCAAGGCCAATGCCTCCGGTATTGCTAAGACCCAACGCGACGCACTGACCGCGGAAACGGATCGTGAGAAGACAGCGGTTGACGCGCTGATGGCCGCGAAGGTTGCGGATGCTGAGAAGCGTATTCAGGCTGGTAAGAAAACCGCGCTTGCCGCCGTCAGTACCGTCGCCGGTGATACCGTTGGCGAGATCGTCGCGAAGTTGACCGGGCAGTCGGTCTCGCGCGACGAGATCACGCGCGCCGTTGCCGCCGTTCATGTTAAGTATGGCACAGCAAAGTAAGGGCAGAACATGATCCTCCTGGCCGCCAACGCGCCCTTCTGGGACAATCCTGTCTTCTGGGTCGGTGTTTCGTTTGCGATTCTTATCGCCTTCGCACTCAAGCAGGGTGTAATCGGCGGGCTGACCAAGGCGCTGGATGATCGCGCTGCCGGCATCCGCTCCGAGATCGCCGAAGCGCGTAAGCTGCGCGAAGAAGCGCAGGCTCTGCTCGAAGATAGCAAGCGCAAACATGCCGCCGCCAACGACGAAGCCGCCGCCATTGTCGCCGGCGCCAGGCAGGAGGCCGAAGCGCTGGCTGCCGAAACCCGTCGTCAATTGAAAGAAGGCGTCGAGCGCCGGACCAAACAAGCCGAAGAAAAGATTTCCCGCGCCGAGGCCCAAGCCGTCGCCGAAGTCCGCGCCACCTCGGTCGACTTGGCCGTTGCTGCCGCCGAGCACCTGATGGCCGCAAAGTCCGGTGCCACCGGCGGCAGCCTCATTGATCAAGGCATTCGCGATCTTAAGGGCCGGCTGAACTGACTCGAACGGGTCGTCGCAGTGCATTCATCGCTGAGATGTCAAAAGCACCGGCTCCGCCCGGTGCTTTTTCGTTTTTGGTGACCTCTTGCCATGCCGCGCCGTTGGGGTGCCATCCACCCAGAGACCAAAAATTAACCGGAATTGCGGGGCTTAGCTTCCACAAACAAGTGGAATCAGAGTTACTTGTGTGGTGATAGCCGGAAGCGTAACACCGGCTCAGGTCACACCAGTCGATCCGGTGGGCAGCCAGGAGGCGTCGTGAGCCGCGCCTTGAAACGGGCGAGTATCTGTCTGGGCGGGACCCTGGTGGTCTTTTGCGCCGGCTTCATTGCTTTCGTTATCACCATGGCGCGATTTGACCAGCATGCGCCGGCCCAAGGCGATGCTGTCGTCGTCCTCACCGGGGGCGAACTCCGTGTCCGCGAGGGCCTGAAGCTGTTCGCCGAGGGCGCGGGTCGCCGGCTGCTGATTTCCGGTGTCAACCGCGCCACCACCAAAGACGATCTGCGCCGCCGCTCTGGTGTGCAGGGCCTGCTGTTCGATTGTTGCGTCGATGTCGGCTATGTCGCGCTCGATACGTTCGGCAACGCCATCGAAACCCAGCAATGGCTCAAAACCTGGGGCTTCCGCCGCCTCGTTGTTGTTACCTCCAACTACCACATGCCACGCAGCCTGATGGAACTGGGCCGCGCCTTGCCGAACGTCGAACTCGTGCCGCACGCGGTCGTGTCACAGCACTACCGCGGCGATGAATGGTGGAAGCACCCCAGTGCCATCAAGCTGGTCGTGACCGAGTACGTGAAGTTCCTGCCCGCCGCCGCGCGCTGGGCCGCCAGCCGTGCGTTTACCTCACCATCCGCACCAGCGCTTCCACCCGCCTACGAACGTGAGGTAGAAGCCAAGCCACGGCAGCTGACAGGACTTTGAGGTTCTGGATCACCGCGCCGCCAGCTTCGGATGCTTCATGCTCAGATCGATCCTTTATGCTGTCGCCTTTTATGTGACGACGGCCGTTATGCTGGTCGGTGGCATCTGGCTGCTGGTCGCGCCACGCAGCTGGGCGATGGCCGGCCTCGCGCTACATGGCCGCATCTGCACCTGGTTGCTGGGCGTTATCTGCGGCACCCGCCTCGAGGTCCGCGGCCAGGACAAGCTCCCCAAAGGCGCCTATCTCGCCGTCTGCAAGCACCAATCGGCCTGGGACACCTTCGCTCTCATCCCGCTGTTCCGTGATCCAGCCATCGTCGCCAAGGCCGAGCTCAAGTGGATCCCCATTTACGGCTGGTTCTGCCAAAAGTTCGAACACATCCTGGTTGAACGCACCCGCGCGGCGCTCTCACTCAAGAAGATGCTCGCCGATGCGCGCATCCAGACTGCCGCCGGCCGCGAGATCGTGATCTTCCCCGAAGGCACGCGGACGGTTCCCGGTGCTGCGCCCGACTACAAGCCTGGCTACGTCGCCCTCTACGAAGGTCTCGGCGTGCCCTGCGTGCCTGTTGCGCTCAACTCCGGCCTTTATTGGCCGCGCCGGACGTGGCGGCGTTATCCCGGCACCATCGTCGTTGAATTCCTCGATCCCATTCCGGCAGGTACCCCGCGCGCCGAATTCCGCCGCACTGTCGAAAGCCGCATCGAAGCCGCCTGCGCGCGTCTCATCATGGAAGCCCAGGCACAGGCCCAGCCACCGCCTATGCCTACCGTTATTTCGCCGGTGATGGCCGCGCACAGCGGCCCCCCGCCGGCTGAATAGATCAAACAAAGAACTTAAAGAGAACTTATTGTTGACGTGAGGTGTTTTGTGGAGTATTTTCAGGGCATAGTTTGAAGTGTTCCGCGTTCGATGAGGTCTTGGTTCCCCCCATGTCCATCCCCGCATCCGATTCGAGTGACTGGCCAGAGATCTCTTCTGAGATCTGGGACATGAAGTACCGTCTCAAGGCCCCCGACGGCACGGCCATTGATCAGACCTTTGCTGACACGGTGGCCCGCGTTGCTGACGCCATCGCTGCCGCCGAAAAGCCGAAGCAGCGTGCGACGTGGGCTGCCGCCTATCGCGATGCGCTGGGCGCGCGGGAGTTCGTGCCGGGCGGGCGCATCCTGGCTGGTGCTGGCGCGGGCCGCAACGTGACGCTGTTCAACTGTTTCGTCATGGGCCGCATCGAGGACGATCTCGGGGCCATCTTCGACGGTGTGAAAGATGCGGCGCTGACCATGCAGGCTGGCGGCGGCATCGGTCATGATTTTTCGACGCTGAGGCCTAAGGGTGCACTGGTCCATAGCATTGGTGCCGACGCCTCGGGTCCCGTCGCCTTCATGGATGTCTGGGATTCCATGTGCCGCAGCGTCATGTCGGCGGGCCATCGCCGTGGAGCGATGATGGCGACGCTGCGCTGCGATCACCCCGACATCGAAGCCTTCATCGACGCCAAGCGCGATCCCAAGCGGCTGCGCAACTTCAATCTCTCGGTTCTCGTCACGGACGCCTTCGTCGCCGCCGTCCAGCAAGGCGCCGACTGGCCGCTGCTGTTCGATGGCCACGCCACCAAGACCGTGGCCGCCCGCGACCTGTGGGCACGCCTGATGCGCGCCACCTACGATGTCGCCGAGCCCGGCGTCATCTTCATTGATCGCATCAATGGCCAGAACAATCTCGCCTATTGCGAGACCATCTCGGCGACCAACCCGTGCGGTGAGCAGCCCTTGCCAGCGCATGGCGCGTGCCTGCTCGGCGCGCTCAATCTGGCGCGTCTGGTGCGTGCGCCGTTCACAGCTGAGGCGGCCCTTGATGAGGAGCGTCTGGAGGCGCTCGCTTGCGTTGCCACCCGCTTCCTCGACGCCACTATCGATGTGTCTCGCTATCCGTTGGCCGCTCAGAAGCGCGAGGCCATGGCTAAGCGCCGCATCGGCCTCGGCGTCACCGGGCTCGCCGATGCGCTGATCCAGCTGGGCGTGCGCTATGGGTCGGACGAGGCCGTGCAACTCACCAGCCGCTGGCTCGAACGCATCAAGCACGCTGCCTATGCCACCAGCGCCGCCCTGGCTGTTGAGAAGGGTCCTTTCCCGCTTTGCGACAGCGCCGCGCTGTTGGAACGCCCCAATCTGGAAACTCTCCCCGAGGCGCTCCGTACTCAAATCGGCGCGACAGGTCTGCGCAATGGCGTGCTCACCACCATCGCGCCCACCGGCACCACCTCTTTGCTTGCGGGCAATGTGTCGAGCGGCATTGAACCTGTGTTCGCTTTCGCCTTCATGCGTAAGATTCTGCAGGCCGACGGCACGCGCCGTGAGGAGCAAGTCGAAGATTACGCATACCGCCTGTTCCGCCATCTCACCGGTGCCGATGCGGCTTTGCCGGCAGCCTTCGTGACCATGTCCGACCTCGCACCGGCCGATCACCTGCGCATGCAGGCCGCCGCCCAGGCGCACGTCGACAGCGCCATCTCAAAGACCATCAATTGCCCGGAAGGCCTGTCTTATGCTGACTTCCAATCGATCTATCTGGAAGCCCACGCGCTCGGTCTCAAAGGCTGCACCACCTACCGGCCCAACGCGGTGACCGGCTCCGTGCTGTCCCAAGCCCCGGCAACGCCTGCTACAGCATCGCCCGCGAGCCGCACAACAATGCCCGCCGGAGTTGATAGCGCCCGCGACCGTGCCCGCCCCGCGGCTATCGCCATCGTGCCCCATGCCGCCGGCACTGCCGACGTCATCTACATGTCCAAGCCGCTGGAGCGCGAGCCGGTGCTGGCCGGCTTCACCTACAAGCTCAAGTGGCCGCGCAGCGAGCACGCGATCTACATCACCATCAACGATACCGAGCACGACGGCCGCCGGCGGCCGTTCGAAATTTTTGTCAATTCCAAGAACCTGGAGCACACCGCCTGGTCGCTGGCGTTGACGCGCATGATCAGCGCCGTGTTCCGGCGAGGGGGCGATGTCGGCTTTGTGGCTGAGGAACTGAAAGCCGTCTTTGATCCGCAGGGCGGCGGTTGGATGGACGGCCGCTACGTGCCGAGCGTGCAAGCCGCCATCGGCAATGTCATCGATGAACATTTGCGGCGGATTTCAGATCTGGCACTGCGTCCAGCCGATGTCCAGCGGGAGGCGGCGGCGGTAGCGGCGCAATCTGAAGCCGACCCACGCCACCCTGCCTCCATCAGCGGGCCGCAGCCGGAGAACCGAACCGTGGGTGGCACCACCGGCCCCACGTTTGACACAGCCGCGTTCTGCCCCAAATGTCAGCAGCCCACCTACGTTCGCGAAAGCGGCTGTGGCACCTGCCGCACCTGCGGATTTTCACAATGTGATTGAGATGGCGCAACAGCCCATCTCCGGAGACGCGGCGCGAGCGAGCGTGTGTCGGCTTGACGGCAAAGTCGCCAAACACGGCTCAGAGTGCTTGCAAACGGGCGTGCAGGCAGGTCTGCGTGCGAGCTTGTAGTCGCTCGCTGCCAAAAATCATGAACGCGCAACAGTGTCCCGCTGCGCGTTCTGAATGCAACCAGGATGCGGCGATGCGCGC
>JANNEU010000248.1:0-17074 GCA_031379035.1 Hyphomicrobiaceae bacterium
CTCGGTCACTTCGGCTTGAACCTCGCACGCTATGCGCACTTCACCTCGCCTATCCGCCGTTACGCGGATCTCATCGTGCACCGCTGCCTCGTCCGCGCGCTCGGCGCGGGTGGCGACGGCATCACCGATCGAGAACTTGGCGAACTCGTCCAGATCGCCGAAGAAATCTCCCAGGCCGAACGCCGCGCCATGGCCGCCGAACGCGAAACCACCGACCGGCTTATCGCAGCCCACCTGGCCGACCGCGTCGGCGCGCAGTTCCGTGGCCGCATCGCCGGCGTGACACGCGCTGGCCTGTTCGTGAAGCTCGCCGAAACGGGTGCCGATGGCTTCATCCCCGTCTCAACCTTGGGCCAGGATTTCTTCGTCCACGATCCGGCGCGTCACGCCCTCATCGGCGACCGCACACGGCGCGGATTTCAATTGGGCGACACCGTCGACGTACGCCTGGTCGAAGCCGTGCCCAGCGCCGGCGCGTTGCGCTTTGAAATGCTCAGCGACGGCCAAAGCGGCATGGCCCCCGCGAGCGCTGCGGCACGAAGCGGCGCACGCAACGGCGGCGGTGGCGGCCGCAAGTACACACCCGGCGGGGGGCGCGCCACACCCGGCGGCGGCCGCCCCACCCCCGGCGGCGGCCGCAAAGGACCACCGAAGCGGCGGTAGCGGGTGAACGTCCTGTAGCCAAGCATATGTGAGCAAGAACTACCTTGCGACCTGACGTGCCTCAATCCATCAAACATTGCATGCGCCAATACTCAGACCCGAAACATCCAAGTAACTCGATAAATTCACTAGAAAACGAAAGCGTTTTGGGCAATGCTACGCGAATTCAGAACGCTGGCCATCACCACGACGCAACGCGCGAAGGAGGGCCCAAATTCACAACAGTAATTTCCACCCAACTCTCAGTCCAAATCTGACCGCCTTTAAATCCGTGACCTGATACGGGAGAAGATGATGTCGATTAAGGAAAAATTTACAGCAGCCGAATGGAATTCTCTGAAAGCTCTGCCATTTCAATTTTTCTCGTTTGTTGCCCTGGCCGACGGAGAAGTAGACGACGAAGAGTTTGAACAACTTCGCGAGCAATTCAGAAATGCGGCATTCGTAAAGAGCATTGTACACCGAGAGCTCTTGTTGGACATTCTGCAACACGACGACCTTATGGCCTTGCTCAAGGCCAACATAGGCCGGACCGCGGCTGTCAAGGCTGCGCCGGGGCTCAAGAGCCTGCTGACAAGAAAGCTAGGCGACGCCGACTACTCACTGTTCATGTCGAGCTTATTTTATAGCGCCTATGAGACGGCAAACGCTTCAGGCGTTGGAAACTCTGGCCAAGGAGCCAAGGTCAGCAGGGAAGAAGACTTTGCGCTCGATGTCCTGCTCGGGCTTTACGAAATCAAGTGGCCCCCAGAAAACATTGGGACTTCTTAAATCAAAGAGACCCCAAAGCCTTTTTTCGCCAAATCATACACCCGATGCGCAAGCATCGGGTAATCGCAAGCTGACTCCCAACGAAAGGCAGCCCAACGAAAGGCAGCAAGTCGAAGTCGGCGGCGCTTCGTCACTCTGAAACGACAATTCTATCAATCCAGTGTTCGCGCAACGCGGAAGCCGGTGTTGAAGTTCCGCAGCTCGGGCTGACTGCGTTCGCGCGTGGCGGAGCGCACCATGTTGGGCGTATCGTACCAGGAGCCGCCGCGGACAACGCGCCGCCGGCTCGTCTGCTCGGCCTCATCGACGGTGCGTGCGACACCGTCCGGCGGAAGGCCAGCATAGCTGTCTACCCAGGGGTCCTCGACCCACTCGCGGACATTGCCGTGCATGTCGCAAAGACCAAACGCGCTGGGCGGGAAGCTGCCGACGGGCAACGACTGACGGCGATAGCTGCCGCTTGGTCCACCTGCGTAGCCACGGCTCGCGTCGAAATTGGCGAGGTCGGAGGTGATCGTGTCACCGCAGGAGAACGGCCCCTGAATACCGGCACGCGCAGCGTACTCCCATTCGGCCTCGCTCAGCAAACGATAGGGTTTGCCAGTCCGCTTACGCAACCAGTCCAGGTAGGCATGCGCGTCCAACCAAGAGACGTTGATGACCGGCCGATTGCCACGGCCCCACCCTTTGTCGTCAGGCACGTAACCGGCAAGCCCACCATCCTGAGTGAACGCGGCCCATTCGTCGAACGTCACCGGCGTACGGCCAACCGCGAAGGCGTGAGCGATCTCGACCGTCGTCAGCGGCTCCTCGGTGGAGTCGTGCCCCGTCTCGCTCTGTGGCGAGCCGATGGAAAAGCTCCCCGGCCGGATGATCACCATCTGCGGGGCCAGATCATCGTCGCGAAACAACTGAGGTTCGCGCGACAGAAAATTGAACTCCCGTTCCTGATTGCTGGCACCCACCAGAACGACCAAATGACCTGCCGGTCGCACAAGCGACGCCGCCGCCGATTGCCCAGGTTGCGCTGGTACCCCGCTCGTCGCCGACCGGGTCAAACGCAATTTGTGCAGGCGATACTCGACCAGCGCCGCGTTGGAACCGTTAGGATAACGAGTCAAATAGTATTCGTACGATTCAATCGAGCCGTCGGCTTCCACCTCCGCGTATAGTTTCTCCTCAGCCGAGCGTGGCGGACCGGACGATGTCTGACTTGCGCGATCAGGTGCGCCAGGGCGCACCGGTTTCAAACCGAGCCCGGACAAGGCTTCAAGCACCGCTTCGATGTCACCGACCAACCCCGTCTGCATCAAATTGAACGGTTTGGGGATTGCACTCGGGGCCACTTCGTCAATCCGTAAGGGGACGAGTTTGTTGCATCGCGCGGCATGGTCCGCTTCTGCGTAAACCCACTGCGAGTCGATCGACTGCGGTGTCCAGATGACAATGACCGCCTTGGCATCTTCCAGCTTCTGGCCGATGACCTTCGTGAACGTGGCACCGATGCTCAGGTGCCGGTCCCACCAAACGGAAAGGCCGTAACCTTCCAGGTTGCGAGCAATCGATGTCGCAAGATCCCGATTGTCTTTATCATAGCTGATGAAGATGTCGCTCATCGGCATCAATCCATTCAACGAATACGCCAATCTTTTCTCAAAATTTCAGTCGCGCCCACATTTCGCGCCGCAGCATCTTCTGGCCACCTGGTAGCGCAAGGCTCTGCAGCCGACCGTGAACAACACTCGAAGCAATCATTTCAGGCCACGATATCGCAAACGCTAGCATAAGCGCTAACCGAATGTCAGCGAGAAACCTATCGCAAATCTGCGGGTCTGCAAGCGGGACCTATGCGCATTTCATGCACGGCTGCCCTATCTACACCCCCCTCACCCGCCCGCGTAGCGCCACGCCTGCGCCGTCCACCAACGCCGCCAGCAACAACCGCGCTTGATCCACCGGTCCTGGCATCTCGATCTGGCCGGGTGGCACGCGTTGAAACCCGAAACGCGCATAGTAGGGCGGATCGCCCACCAGCAACACGGCAACGAGACCAGCCGCCCGCGCCGACGCGAGACCTTCGACAATCAAGCGGCGGCCGTGGCCCTGGTTGGCATACGCAGGCGCGACGCCGAGCGGGCCGAGCATCAACGCGCCGCCCGCGGTGTGATCCGCATCCCCGATCCGGATCGCCGTAAACCGGATCATGGCGACCAGTGGCGCGACCAGTGGCGCAACGAGTGGCGCAACGAGCGGCGCAACGAGCGGTGCGTTTGATCCGACGCCCATACCCGCGCCATCGAACAGCACACGACAATGCGGCGTGAACGGCGGCTGTCCCTCCCGCACGCGATAGGCAGTGCGCGTCAATGCACCGGGGCCGAACACCGCATCATGCAGCGCTTCAATCGCCGGCAGATCCTCGCGGCGTACGGCGCGCGACGGAAACACCGCCGGATCAGAGACGGGCAGAGCAGAAACGTCAGGCATGGGTGCAAGAGACATCGAAGCGAAACCAAATGACGAAACGACAACGCGAAGCGATGGCCGCGCGCATCCGCCTGTGGCATACACGAAGCACCCAACGGCTGGCGAATCGCGCAGGCCATTCCAAGCAAAGTTGTGCCAAACAAAGTTGTCTTTGCGCTGCCCCGGAACCGTCCTCTCCATGACCCTCGTCGCGCTCGCCCGCAATCCTGTTCCCAGTGGGGCCATCGCCGGGCTCTTCCAGGGCTACGATGGCGCACCCCTGCGCTATGCACGCTGGACCGAAACAACGGGCGATTGTCGCGGCACGGTTGTGATCGTCAGTGGCCGGACCGAGTTCATCGAGAAGTATTTCGAAACCGTCGCCGATCTGCGCCGCCGCGGCTTCGCCGTCGCCATCATGGACCTGCGCGGCCAAGGCGGCTCCAAGCGGCTGCTCGACAACCCGCTCAAAGGCCACGTGCGCCACTTCCGCGATTACGACTACGATCTCGCGCTGTTCATGAAAGAAGTGGTGATGCCGCATATGCCGCAGCCCTATCTGGCGCTTGGCCACTCGCTCGGCAGCCACATTCTGCTGCGGATCGCCGGCGTGTCGGAATGCCCCTTCGAGCGCATGATCCTGATCGGGGCCATGCTCGAGATTGCACCGCAGCAGTTGAAGCTGCCGAAGGCGCTTGTCCGCGGCTTCGTAGAGCTTGGCGCGGGCTTTGGAGCGGGGGCACCGTTCCTGCCTTTGACGGCACACAAGCCGATGACGACGATCCCATTCGAGAACAACGAACTGACGTCCGACCGCGAACGCTACAAGCGCGCCGCAGCGGTGGTGGAGGCGGCACCCGAGCTGGCACTGGGCCCGCCCACGGTGGGGTGGCTGCGCGCCGCGCTGCGATCCTGCGCCATGCTCGCCGCCCCCGACTATCCAGCGCGCGTGCGCCTGCCGGTGTTGATGGTGGCTGCCGGCCGCGACACAGTCGTCTCCACCCAAGCCATCGAAGATTTTGTGCCACGGCTTAAACTCGGCACGCTCGCGCTGATCGGCACCTCAAAACACGAAGTGCTGCAAGAAAACGACGACATCCGTGGCCGCTTCTGGGCCTCCTTCGACGCCTACACCGCCGGCATCAAAGCCGCAGCGTAACGAGAACACATCTCAATACGCAATGCCTGCGCCGGCGTAGTCTTCGAACACACCGGACGTAGCAACACTCAACGTAGCAATGCGTTGGACAAGACCGTCGGCGCTGGCCGCCGGCGTGATGTCCGCGCCCGACCCACCCATATCCGTTTGCACCCAACCCGGATGATAAACACCAACCGCAATGCCGGCGGGCTTCAGCTCCACCGCCAGGTTCACCCCAACGTTGGCCGCAGCCGCTTTCGACGCACGATACAGATAGCTTGATCCCTTCGCCGCCTGCGACGACGCCATGCGCGACGAGATGATCGCGATCTTGGCACCAGGCGCGGCCTTGAGGTTCGGCAACAGCGCGCGCACCGTGAAGAACGCACCCGTCACGTTGGTCGACAGCACCTCAGCCCAACGCTGCATTGTGTTCTCAGGATCGTCGATAGCCGCCCGCGGCCCCATCACGCCTGCGTTTGCGATCAGCACATCAATCGGCCGCCGACTGAGCCGCGCGACAAGGGCATCCAGACTGCCTACATGACCAACATCCAGCGGCAGCACCTGCATCGTCGGATGCGCGGCCTTCAGCGCCGCCAGCGCCGGCGCAGTGTCGGGTGCGCGCGCCGTCGCAATCACCGTCGCGCCACTAGCGGCGTACCTGCGCGCCAACTCAAGCCCGATGCCACGATTGGCCCCTGTGATGAGAACGGTTGTCATAGCTGGCACCCTTCGGCCCATCGGGGCGATCGTTGACCTACAAACAAATGGAACAGTCTTGGTAACGTTTCGTCAAGCTTAACCAAAACGTAACGCTTTCCGCACAACATGCGCCCAGCCCGGCCGTGTGGTGCCGGCGCCATCCTCTTGTGTGTGTTGCGTAAGGATCGCTCTCTTGAAAACCGCTTTCGCCCGGCGTTGCCCGGCATTGCGCACCCTTTGGGCTGCGCCACTTCTTCCAGCCTTTCTGCTCGCGCTGCCAACGCATGGGCCTGCCCTAGCGCAGCAACCCTACGGCAAGCCCTACTCCGATCCCTATCGCACCGGGCCCACCCGGCCGCTCGACGGCAGCCCGCGCAATGGCGTCTATTCCGCACAACCCGCACCGAGCTATGAAGCAGCGCCGCGCGGTCTTGGCTCCAACGGTCCCGGCTCGAGCGGCTTTGGCTCAGATGCGCCCGCCATCTGGCGCGGTCTTTACGCCGGTGTGCAAGCTGGCCATCGCTGGACCAACACTGAGGCACCCGGCTCCGGCCTCACATCGCTGACGCCGCGCGGCCTGCAATTCGGTGCGCACCTCGGCCACAACTTCCAATCCGGCAACATCGTCTATGGCCTCGAAGGCGATCTGATGCTGGGCAGCGCGTCCGCATCAACGACGAGCGGTGCCACCACGCTATCGATGAAGGACAGTTGGACCTCCTCGCTGCGTGCCCGCGCCGGCTACAGCTTCGGCCCCGCCTTGCTCTACGCAACGGGCGGCGTCGCACTCACCGGACAGGACCTCACGTTGAAGTCAGGCGCCCTCACCGCCGCGATGAGCGATGCCCGTCTCGGGCTTGTGCTCGGCGCGGGCCTCGAAATGCAGCTGACGCAACAGCTCAGCGCGCGCATCGAAGGCCTGCACTACAGCTACAAAGACTCTGTCCTCACCGGCGGCACCATCGGCCAAACCGTCAAACAGGACAGCAACGTCCTCCGCGCCGGCGTGTCGTATCGCTTCAACTAAAGCGCTTCCGGAAAAGTGTTGCACGGTTTTCCGATTAGAAGCGCGACCACAAAAAAGTTTCGGCACCCGCCGTAGTGAGGGGCGTGGCATCCGCAAGGGTGCTGCGCCTTTCGGCGTTTCAGTCCACGTAGCGCGATGCACCTTCAAAACCGTTGCCACATGTTGCAGTCGACGTGATGAAACAATTCCTCAAAAAGCCTTGGGTCTGCCGAAAAGTGAACACGATCAGGGTAGTTAATACACTCATCGACCAGCGCAGACGCACCACAATCACCGCAAACGAAAATTCAGCGTCAAGTTCCAACCTTCGCCGCGCATCAGATGTGGCGGCATTGAGGCAGAATTCAAATCCCGGCAGTGCGCCTTCGGCGTTCGACCGGATGGGACGGTGGCGGATCCCCGCTTCGCTGCCGTCCCGGTTTAAACAGTTGTGCTAGCCGATCGTCCAGATCTCGAACGTGAAGGCAAAATCGCACAGCGACAGATACCGGTGCACGCAGTCCTCCGTCTGGCAGGGCGTGCGCCGGACTGAGGTTCCGTTGCCGGCCGGTGGCTGCTCTCCGCACCGCCACACACCTCCCTCCCCGACGCGGGGGGTGGCTACCGCCGGCAACGGACTCTTGTTTCACGGGCACCCCGACAGAGCATGAAACGCGAGCGCGCACCCTCACTGCGGCGTCAACGTCACCGTGAGCACGTCATCATAGCGCCCCGCGATCAAGGCCTGGCTCGGCTGCTGCGGCGTCACCGACACCCGCATCGTTCCGCTTGCGCCCGTCGTTATATCAATCCGCCCTGTCACAGCTGACGCCGTCGCCGTGTTCAACGTTGCCGTCGCACCACCAAAAGTCGCTTGCGCCGAATAGTGGATCACGTTGGTGAAGCCCGTGCCCGGCGTTCCCGGCTTCACGATGCCGCCATTCTGCGACGCCATCGTCACATCCGACGGCGCATTGCACAGCACGTTGGCATAATCGCGCTGCTGCGTTGCCGTCGTCACCACGCCCCCCGACGTCACCGGCACAGTCATCACAGAACTATCAACCGACGATGCACGCCCATCGATCGTGCAGCTCGGATTAACCGCCGCATTGACGAACCACACCGATACGCCGGGCACCGATGCGGTCCCGTTACTCTGATCGAACACAGCAACCCGCACACTGCTGTCGCTATAGCCGCCCGCCGCCACGCTCTGGCTCGCGATCGCAATAGCCTGCGCAGATGCTGACACCGCAATCGTCGCCTGCCCGCCCGTCGACGACGCGGAAATTGGAATCGTCGCCGTCGGCGTGCCTGCATAAAGCACGCGCGTCCCAGCCAGGTTTTGCACGTCATACAGCAGCGTCGCCGCACCGGCGCCAGACATCGTCGCTGGGATAAATGTACTCTGAAAAGCAACCGATCCGGCACATGTTCCACCACTGCTCGAAATCGTGAGCACCAGATTGATCGTCATGCCTTGCGCCACTGGTGCCGACAATCCCGAATAGCGGCCGAGATTGGCAACCGCGCCCGACATCGATTGAACGCCCGTGATGGTGCAGGCGGCCTGCGCCACGCCACTCAGCCCCGACCACGACACGAGAAATGCCAGTCCACCGAGCATCAGCCGTAGGTATCGCATGCGCTCACTCCTTCGCCGCCGCGCCCGTCGGGCTCAGCGTGCCGGCCTTGAACAGGCCCTCGGTTTTAGCGGGAATATCGAGCATGTAGACGAGCGGCCCGTCTGCACTCTCCATGCGCAAGGTCCAACGACCCGGCGACAAGCCGTCCGCGCCGAACCGTCCCGCCGCGTTGGTGAACACCGCAACTTTCTTGTTCCCATCTGCAATTGGAAACGCAACGCCACTTTGCAACGATAGCGGTTGACCAACCTGGTCGACGAGCGCCCCGAACGCTGTAATCGAATACGCCGAACCAACTTCCAGCGCATAACCGCTCTTGTAGGGTGCACGGATATCAAACCCGCCGGACCCCAAGCTGTATCCGATCGGCAAATCTGCCACGTCCACTGGCACAGTCGTATTGGCGTAGGCCGGCAGGTTCGACACCAGCGCCGGCCCCAGACGGTCGGTCTTGGCGATCACCGTGCCATCACTGCCAACCGTCACGTCTTTGTCGGCAATGGAGGCATGCGGTTTGACAATCGCAAACGCACCACCACGGATCGGTGCCCCCACCGCTACCATGCCATCCGCAAACGCGATCGCCGTGCCAACTCGCAGGCTGGTCCGCTGATCTTCATGGCTCGGCTGGAACTTCGGATACGTGAAATTATCACCACCGGCAGAATGGCTCACCCGCACGTCGGCGCGATTGCCCGTATAGCCGAGCGAACCACCGACGCTGGCACTGCCTGTGTCACCGACATGTTGTGCGCTGACCGCCGTATCCCAGCGCCCGAGTCCATCACCAGTCATTTGTAGCGCTGAGATCTGGGTGGATTTGTTCAAGGTATCATAGGCCACACCGATGGACGTCCGCTCGGCAGGGCGGATGTAGAGACGGGCAGCGGCGCGAAACTCAGCCTTGGTGTTGTTGAAGTTCGCCGCAAAGCCGTGCAGATACGTTTCGTTCGAATACCCAGCCAGGATGCTGCCACTCATCCACGGCGTCAGCGGTTTGGACAACGTTAGATCCGCACCATAACGATCACCACGAACGACATAAGGCGACACCGCCGTCGCCTCCGGATTGTCGAATTGGTAGCGCGCGCTTAAGGTCGCTGTCAGGTCCTCCGGCAACGCAATCGAATGCGATCCGGTCAGCCGCAGCTTGTAAAGCGCTTGCGGTCGGAACACCTGCGTCGCCAGTTCGATTTGATCGCCGGGTGTTCGAAACGACTTGTCGCGATAATCGGCGCTGATACGCAACGACTCGCGCGCACCAAACGAACCACGGAAGCCCATCACGTCCCAGCTGGCACGGCCGCCGAGCCCAATCTTGCCCTCCGTGGTGCTGGCCGCCGGTTGGACGCTGAACACCCCCGCCGATGATTGCAGAAAAAGGCCAATGGAGCCCGTGGCCACATGCATGTCGGCCTGCGCGCTCACTTCAGTTGTCAGATCATCGGTAATGCCGTGCCGCAGCAGCGCAGCGCCCGTTCGCCCACGCGTTTCATACTTCCGGTCACCATCCAGCAGATACGACGGCGCGCCCGCCGACAACGACCATTCGGTCTTCCCGGCAGCGAGCAAGCTCTGATCATGGAACATCGAGAACTTCAGGCTCTTGCGCTCGCCGCTGTCATCGGTGATCGCCAACTCAACTTCATTCGCCCCGCCAGCAAACGGCAGATCGCGCAGATTGTAAGCGCCGGGTCGCAGCTGGAAGTGTTGGATCACCGCGCCGTTGACGATCACATCGACTTCCGACTGGCGATCCACACGGAAGGCACTGTGACCAGTCGACCGGATACTTTCACCCGGTGCCAGCTTGCGCGATGATTTCTCAAGGCTGACACCCAGTGTGTCCGTCGACCGCACGTAACTCGCAGCCGTCGCATCCACGTCACCAATCTGCAGCCGCAGTTGCTCGTCAGGAAAATCATAGGTCGCCCGCGAACCGCGACGTTTCATACCGGCTTTGTGCTCATAGGCGCACAGACTGCCGACCGCGCAACGATTACCGTCCACCGCGCCATCGTAAGACGCTTCTGTCTCCAGAACGACGCCCCGCAGCCGCACCACACCCTGCAGATCCAACCGGCCACTCGTATCAGCCGTTTGCCCGGGCCGTGTCTTCCAGCTCTGATCCGCCCCGCCGATCACGTTAAGATAGCCGGAGACTTTGGCCGGCGCGACCGACGGCTCCGTTGCCAACGCCCCACGCAAGCCCCCGACACTCAGCTCACCCTCGGCGCGTTCAACCGAGCGCGGATTGAACGCGAGTTCGAACAAACTGGCATTAAACGTCAGCCCGAGACCTGCCGCCTCAATCGCCCCCAGCGCGATCCGGTCATCCTTGTGCGGCAGCGCCACCAGCCGCGCACGCGCGTCCGGCGTCAGCATCGGACTGATTTTATCGAGCACAAACTGCCGCGGCACGTGGATGCTGTCGTCAACCTCGACGCGCAGAATAATCTCGCCGAGGTCCCGCGTGCCGTCCTTCAACGGCACCGGCAGTGTCAGCGGCTGCCCTGTCGAATTGATGCGGTTGGAGACGGCGCGTTGGTATTCAACGACGGGAGGCGTGGCCGGCAACACTGCGGGCTCTGGCGGTACGGCTGGTGTTGGCGCGGGCGCAGACGTCGATTGAACCGGGCGCGGCTTTTTCTTCACAGTGACGGCTGGTCGCGGGTCATCCGCCACCGTCGATCCGCGTAACAGCGGAGCGGCGGGCAATACGCCGGCCGTTTGCGCGCACACCGGCGTCGCTTCTGCCAGTAGCAGAAACGCGACAATGGCCGCGGCGAACCGCAGCCATTGGAGCCGGTATGAAAGCGATCGCGCCAACGGCGTCTCGTTCGCGGGCACCTCGTGAGGCACCGATTTCCTACGAACACATGAAAGCTACCGTGAAGCGACGTGGAACAACAAATCTTTGCAAGCGGTCAGCGCTTAGGTCCGTAGTCTATGCTGGCCTGCACGCTTGAGACGCCTGGCGGCACTGTCGCCGGCAGCACGAATTTGCGGCGCTGGCCGGGCGGCACGAGGCCGATACCGATCTGGGTCAGCAGCACTTCAGGTTGATACGTTTCCTGCCAGTTGCCAGCCTGCAGCTTGAGCGTCGCTTTGGGCAGCAGCGCGTGCGTCTTGGTCGGGTTCTCGACGACAATCGTCGCGTGCCGCTTGCCCGTTTTTTTATCAGCCTCAATACCGGTCGACACCACCGTGAGATCGGCAGTCGACTTAGGCGGGGCCACGTTGATCATCGCGCCCATGCTGGACACAACGCTCACACCGCTCGTGTTGCTCGGCAATTTCACCGGCACCTGATTGGCGAACAGCATGAAGCTTTTGCTCTTGGCAAGTAGCGGCTCGCCGACCCACTGCACGCGAAAGACCTGGCTGCTGCCGGGTGCGATCATCGCCTGTGGCGGTAAGATCAGAAATTCAGCCTGAGCATCGTCATGGTATTTGCGGACGCCATTTTCGTCCTGCGTCATTCGCTTAATTGCGATCTCGACCGGCATGGCGGTGCCGCTGGCATTGGAAACCGTTACAGTACCGCGGCTCGTCGACCCAGCTGACTGCATCTCAACCTGTATCGGCGAAATGCCCATCGCCCAAGCAACACCTGGCAGGCTGAAAGCGGCGGCAACACAGGCAGCAAATAGGGTTGATCTTTGCAAGAGCATGACGACCTCTTAGGTTTCGATAAAGCCCTCCGCGCGGCAACAGGCCGGCCGCACGGAGGGAGCGTTCGTTCGACTTACTGCGGTGTCAGCGTAACGGTGAGCGTATCGGCGTAGGAACCCGGCGTCAGACCGGTCGTCGCCGCCGTTGCCACCGAAATCAACATGTTGCCGGTGTAGGCGGTCGGAGTGAGACCAGCCGTCGATGTCCGCAGGACGCCTGTGCCGAGCGTTGTCAGAGATGACGTCGTGACGCCCTGAGTGACGGTTGCGGTGTAGTTGATGTAGTTGGTGCCACCGCCCAGCGTGTTCGCCTTGATGCCATCGTTGAGAGACGTGATGGTCACGTTATTCGGCGTCGAACAGACAACGGCATAGTCCGCGCTTGGCAGTGTAACCGTACCGGCCGGGGCGGTCGTGCCGCTGGTGACGACGGTACCGGTTTCACCAGCCGCGCCCGTTGCCGAGCCATTGATGGTGCAGAGAGCGTTGACGAAAGCATTGAGGTTGATGGTCTGGGTGGCTGACTGAGCGGATGCGCCATTCGTACCGGCGAGCGACAGACCAGCAAATGCGAGGGCTGCGAGAACTGACTTATTCATGGTGACTTCCCCAACTAACTAAACTTGGACACGGCACAAATCGTGTGCCACCGAACGCTACGAACTCAGACGCACTGACAAATTTCCAAAGTATTGCTGCTCGTGGGCGCGCAATGGCCCGCACCTCGTTCTTGGATGACAGCTGTTCTCCGCTGCTGTGAGATTGTTTTACGCCCAAGGTTTGAACGACTGGTTAAGGCCGGTGCCGAAATGACACCCATCGGCGGTTGCAGCGCGCCAACACAGTTCTGCCAATCTGGAATCAGTCGCTTTTTCGGCTCGTGTGCGCCCCAAAATTAAACTGCTCCGCCCCCAATCCCCGCCTCTGAAAGCTGCTGTATACTCGGCCCTTGCGTCCAATCATTCACCACGAGTTGTCCATGCCGCTGCTGCTGACCCAAGCCCAATTGCCCATACTGATCGCGCTCCTCGTGGCGCTCGCCGTTGTCGCCGCACTGATCCTGCGGCAGCGGCGTAGCAGCGCTGCCGCCCGCGACACAGCCGGTACCCGCCCGAGAACAGGGGCTGCATCGCCACGCCTCGAATCCGCCGGCCCCGCTGGCATGCCCGCCAACTGGGGCTATCAGCTCCAGAAGCTCAATGTCGCCCACGCCGCAGCCTCCCCCTACGATCTACTGGTCATCGACACGACCAAAGACGGCTCCGACGAGAGTTCGCTTGCGCCTGCCGACCTCGCCCGCCTCAAGCGCAAGCCCAACGGTCAGCCCCGCACCATGCTCGCCTACCTCTCCATCGGCGAGGCCGAGAGCTATCGCTCCTACTGGGATCCCGCCTGGAAGCGCACCAAACCCGACTGGCTGCTCGGCGAAAACCCCGACTGGAAGGAAAACTACGCCGTCTGCTTCTGGAAACCAGAGTGGCAGGGCATCATGTGCGGCAGCCCGGAAGCGCGTTTGGATCGCGTCATCGCCGCCGGCTTCGACGGCGTCTACCTCGACAAATGCGACGTGTTCGATGATCTGAAACGCCGCCACAAAGCCGCCGCCAGCACCCGTCCCGACATCGCTGGCGACATGGTCAAATTCATCGGCCACCTCTCGGCCTACGCCAAATCCAAGAACCCGAACTTCCTCATCGTGATGCAGAACGCCGAGGATCTGCTCGAACGCGCCGATCTCCGTGCCCACCTCGACGGTATCGCCAAGGAAGAACTCATCTACGGTGCCGACAGTCCCGAAAAAGCCAATTCAAAGGACGACCTCGAACACAGCCGCGAGATGCTCGATCTCATGAAAGCCGAAGGCAAACTCGTGCTCGTCGTCGAATACCTCGATAACGACACCAAGATCCGCCACGCCGTCGAAACCGCCCGCGCCTTCGGCTACACCCTCCACATCTCCCCAAAAAACCGCAAACTCGACCGCCTCGACTACGCCGTTCAGACCGCGTAACGCGAACACCAACCGCCGCTGGACAACATCGCCGTCACCGGCAACGGTGCCTCAAGTCATCCCGAAGGGACGCCATGCGGAAATGCCGGACACTGCTGCTCGCAAGCCTCGCCATCGCGCTTTCCACGCTCGCACCGGCGCGCGCAGCCGAACTGCTGATGTTCGAGAGCCCGGGCTGTCATTGGTGCATCAAGTGGCACGCGGAAGTAGGCATCGGATATCCGAAATCGGCCGAGGGGCAGCAAGCACCACTGCGCCGTCTCCAGCTCGCCGACCGCACCCCGCAAGATGTCATCCTCGCCGCACCCGTCACGGTCACGCCAACCTTCGTGCTGATCGACAAGGGCCGCGAGATCGGCCGGATCGTCGGCTACCCCGGCGCAGATTTCTTCTGGGGCATGTTCGAGCAAATGCTCAAGAAGCTCGCGCCACAACCAGCACCGCCAATTGAACAGCGCGCCACAGCGCCCCAAACCGTCATCCCACGCGATCCCGCCTGATACGGCCCAGACAACAGCCTCACACGAACCCAGGAAAGCAAACGGCCCGGCGTGCACACTGCACGCCGGGCCGGCAAAGCACTTTGCACGGCGATGCGGGCTCAGTGACCGCCCGGATGCGCCCCAGCGCCGATCACATAGATGCAGGCAAACAAAAACAGCCAGACCACGTCGACGAAATGCCAGTACCAGGCCGCCGCTTCAAAGCCGAAATGCTGTTTGGGCGTGAAGCTGCCGTTCATGGCGCGGAACAAGCAGACTGCCAGGAAGATCGTCCCGATCACCACATGCGCGCCGTGGAAGCCCGTCGCCATGAAAAACGTCGAGCCATAGATGTGGCCCGCATACGTAAATCCAGCATGACCGTACTCGTAGGCCTGCAGCGCCGTAAACAGAACACCCAGCACCACCGTAATGGCCAAGCCGCGAACGACCAGCTTGTTATTGCCCTGCAGCAGCGCGTGATGCGCCAGCGTCACCGTCGTACCCGACAGCAGCAGGATGAGCGTGTTCACCAGCGGCAGCCCCCAAGGATCAAACGTCGCCGTGAAGGTTTTGTCAGCGGTTGGTTTGGGCGGCCAGATGCCGCCAGTCGCCGCCGCCCGCTCAACCATGCCCACCACCGCATTCGTCGTATCCGAGTTCACCGGATAGACGGGTGCCGGAAACAACGACGCATCAAAATAAGCCCAGAACCACGCGACAAAGAACATCACCTCTGAGGCGATGAACATGATCATGCCGTACCGCAGATGCAGCTGCACAACGGGTGTGTGATCGCCGGCCTTGGCTTCGTTGATAACGTCGCGCCACCACATGACCATGGTCGCCAGCACAATCACGGTACCGATGAGGAAAACCATCGATCCGCGCATGCCGAAGATGCCCTGTCCGCCACCCAGCGAGCGCATCAGGATCACCGCCCCGATGGCCATGACAAACGCACCGATGGAACCCGTCAGCGGCCACGGGCTCGCATTGACCAGATGGTAGTCGTGATTCTTATTGGCGTGGCTGTCGGCCATGTGCCCCTCCGATGTCCTATATCCCGCCCGATTTTACGCCAGAAGCGGCTTGATTCCAGCCCCAATCGGCACCGCTCAGGTGCGTCAAAGCGTGCGGTACCGTGTCAGGTCCCCTTGCCGCGACCCTTAGCATCGGAGTCTTGATCCGCAACCCCTTTTTTCGCCCCAGCCGCCGGCGAAGTCACAGGGAAAAAGGTATATGACAGCGTGATCTCACGGACGCGCTTGCCGTCGCTATCGGTAGCCATCGCTGGATCGACGAAAAACTGCACCGGCATCTCGACCGACTGGCCGGCTTCCAGGGTCTGCTCGGTAAAGCAGAAGCACGCGAGTTTGTTGAAAAAGCTACCGGCCTGGTCGGGCACCACGTTGTAGGCGGCCGTGCCGATTGTTGGCCCCGGGGCCTTGCTGGTCGCCCGATAGGTCGCGACGGCCGTCTCGCCAAGCTTCAGCGTCATCGGCTTGGAAACAGCCTCGAACGCCCACGGCAGCCCTGGCGCGATGTTGGCATCAAACCGCACCGTCACGAGACGATCAGTAACCTGCGTGCTCTCAGCCGCCACACGCTGTGTCGTGCCCGCATAGCCCGTCACCTGACAGAAGAGCCGATAAAGCGGCACCGACGCGTAAGCTAAGCCGATCATCGCCACCGCCAGCCCAGCACACAGCAACGCAACAGTCCGATGGTTCTGCGGCTTTGAGCTGGGACCAGTTGGCGTCACAGAGAGTACCTTTGCTGGATTAGATCGGCCTGTTGAACACCGCCGGCCCGAGACGAACCATGGTGCCGACGTAGAATAGCAACACCATCCCGCCGAGCGCGCACGCGATAGCAAGATTACGCATCCGCTGGCGCCGCTGCATTTCGGTCTCGCCATCCTTGATGACTTGAAATGCTGTCCCAAGCCACACGGCAGCCGCAGCCAACGGCAACCCGAAGATCAGCCAGCGCGGCAGGGCAACAAAGCGGCTCGCAACCCCGATCGTACCCACGAGCGCCAGTGCCGCCAACCGGATGCGCCGCACCTGATCATTCGGTGAGATTGGTCGCGCTGGCTCGCTCACGCCATCACCCGCGCAACTGTGTGCTCAACCAGCAGCACCGCGAACAGCAAAAACAGATGCAGGATTGAAAACAGGAACAGCCGCTTGGCGACCGCATCCGCCTCGCGCCCCTCACGCACCCGGTACACATGAACCGCCAGCGCCATAAAGATCGCACCCGTCACCAAGGATGTCGCCAGATAAGTCAACCCGCCGAGACCCACGAAGTATGGCGCAACGCTCGTCGCCACATAGACGATCGAATAGAGCAGGATCTGCCGGCGCGTTTCATCCGGTCCAGCAACAACCGGCAACATCGGCACGCCCGCGCGCTCGTAATCGCGCATGCGGTAGAGGGCCAGCGCCCAGAAATGCGGGGGCGTCCAAAGAAAAATGAGCAAGAAAAGAATAAAGCTTTC
>JANNEU010000259.1:0-6818 GCA_031379035.1 Hyphomicrobiaceae bacterium
ACCGTGCGCACGGCGATGCGGCGGATCTCGATCCGGCCGTGGCTTTTGTCGATCGTCTCGGCGCGCTTCAGGTCGGGCGGATCACGCCGCTCGCTTGTTCTGAGCGGCACCGCGCTGACGATGTCCTGAGGGGGAAACGTCACCGAAAGCTCTGGCGAGCTCGGCGCGTAATTCCGGCTGGTTAGCTTTCACGAACAGGAAATAATCGCCGCCGCGTTCTCGGATTGCATTGACGACGGGTTCGAACGTGAACGCCGCGTCGCCCGTGACGACAGCGCCTTTAAGCGGAAGGGCTTTAATCAACTCGAGGACCTCGATCACCTCGCCACTGTCCGGCGGCACGACCAGCGAGCCCACGGCGGCCTGCAGCGTGGTCGAAAAGGCGTTCAGCATATGCACGCCGGGGCTCGTCTCATGCTGGCTGCCGCGCAAGCGCTTGCCATCGATGGCGACGTGGCCGAGCCCGGCGTCGGCAGGCACCAGCGTGCCGAGCGCGGCCTTGAGGTCGTTGGCTGAAATGGATTGAAAAACATAGTGATACGTCGCGTGGCACGGTGCTTGTCTGCGCTTCTTATCGACGCCCACAGCGTGCAAAGCCTTCGGACTGAGGCGCCGCCCCCAGCGAGCAATCGCCATCAGATCGTTGGCGCCCGACAGCATGGCTGTCAGCGCGATGGTGACGATCGCCGCCAGCGGAAACCGGCGACCCTTCTTGGTTCGGTGGTCTGGCATCGCGGCCAGCGCTGCATAAAGTGTGGGCGTGTTCATCAAAGCCTCCCAATGCGGAGACCTTAAGAATCCTGTTCGTGCCACGGCCCTATGTGGTGAATTGAATCACCCTGGGCAACGGCACCGTCTGACAACGGCACGACATGTTCTCGCTTCATTTTCATGCGGGTCGCCGGCACGGTCCATTCGCGAGTGGCAAGATTGATCTCCGACCACAGCGCCCCGCGCACCTCTTCGCTTCTGCACGCCGTGAAGATGATGAAAAGCAACGCCAGCCGCGCCGCTTCTGTCACGCGCGGGCGATTTTCTAATTCGATGGCGAACGCCGGGACTGCCGCCCATGGCAAAGCGCGCCGATGCTGAACCTTGGGGCGCGAACGCCCCAGTTCGTCTCGAACCCCGTGGCACGGATTGGCGTGAACGCGATCACCTCGAACAATTGCCGACTGAAAGGCAACTGTCATTCGCTGCAACAGCCGCGTCGCAGTCTCGCGCTTTGAATGCCAGACCGGCTGCAACAAATTGATTATCTCTGCTGGGGTGACGTCAGCGACCGGCCGGCCGCCAATCTGCGGGTAGACATAGACCTCCATCGACTCCGGCCAGCGTTCCGCGAAGCGACCGGGCTTGAGTGTCGGGCGCTTCACTTGCTCGAAGTAACGCGTAAAGGCGTCTCGAAAGGTCAAACTCCGGGATTCGACTTGTTGCCGTTCCTGCGCAGAGGCATCGACCCCGTTGCGCGCGCCGCGTCGCGCCTCCTCGGCCTTGTTGCGCGCATCGCTCAGAGACACATCTGGAAAAGAGCCCAAGCCTCGCGTGATCCGCTGTCCGGCAACCGTGACCCTCACGACCCAATGCTTCTGCCCGTTCTCATTCACCAACAGCCGCAGGCCGGCACCGTCTTCGAGGACGCCAGGCTCCGATGCATTTTTGACGGCCAAAACCGTTAGACGGTTAGCGGCGCGATTTCTGTTGGTCCCTTTCACAGGACCCACTCTCCAAAATCCGTTGCCCTAATAGCCCTCGAGGGCTGCGCTTGGGTGAGATTAAGTGAGAGTTAGTGCGTGTTCGGACCACGTCAAGAGATTTGGCTATTACGTTGGAAAAGCTGGGTTTTCAAGGCTACCTGAGATCAAAAGAGATGATTTGATTTGAACGGGCCGAGAGCCGAAAGGGCCCTCTACTGGGCACCACTAGCCTTTGATTTTATTGAGATATATTGAATTTCAAATTTTGATTGCCCTGTAAATGTTCTATCGAACTTGAACCGTGACGGAAACTCCTGAGAGTCTCGTGACGTTGGTTGCCACTTTCAGCGGGCGTAATATGTGCTTGCTGGCGTGTGCCTGGGACATCGCATTCCGTATCCAACAACGGTCGCGCGGGTCGTCGAACGGGCGGACAAGAAAGAACTGGATTTGCTCCAAGGGCAAATCCCGCAACCGAACAATGCCGGTGAAGTCAGATTGACGACGGTGGTGGTCAACGACCGGCCTCTCACGCCTGGGCATGGCCCACGACGAGGCGGCCCGGTCGCATCGTGTCACGGTGCCCACCTGACCTGCCCGGCCTTCGACACATCAAGCCCGCCGAGTTCCGCCGCGCGCGCCGCAAAGATAGGCTTGGCGATGATATCGAGGAAGGTCTGCAGTGGCGGGCGATAGCTGTCGCGCTGACGCATGAGCAGATCAAAGCGTTCGGTGACCAATGGGATGAAATCGAGGCCGGCAGCAGTGGCGATGGCACGTGTGGCGACGCCCGTATCGGCGTGCCCCGCGCGGATCGCTTGCGCGATGTCTGGGCCGGTCGGTGCCAGCAGCGGCTTACCTAGATCGCGCGTCGTGAGGCCACCGCGTTTGAGTAACGCAAGCAGCAACTGTTGTGCGCCCGCACCCTCTGGGCGGTTCGCGACGCGCGCCTTCTTACCCTTGAGATCCCTAACTGTGGCCAGGCTCAACGGATTGCCTTTGGCGACGAGCAGCCCCTGATCGCGTGAGCAGAAATGGATGAGCACGGCATCGTACAGCGTCGGCTCCTTGGCGATCACTTCGATGTTGGCGTCCTTGTCGAGGTCGTCGAGGTCATGGAAGTGGATCGCGGCGGCAATAACCTCGCCTTTGAGGAAGCGGCGATAACCGCTGTCGCTGCCTTCCGGCAGGATGGCGAGGCCGGCGCGGCTCTCGATCAGCGCCCACTGCAAGAGTGGGTCGTGGCTGCCACCGACGATCGGCGGCGGCTCTGCGGGCGTCACGCCGTAGGGTCGCGCCATGCCGGCCAGCAACCAACGGTCGAGGTCGGCGCGCGGAAACAGCCACTTGCCCGTGACCTTGGTGCACGGGATCGCCTGATCGGCCACCAGCTCATAGAGCTTGCGCTCCTTGATGCGGAGGTAGTCGGCCGCTTCCGCCGTATTCAGGAGCTGTAGACCTGCATTTATCTGCATTTGACCGCGAATTTTCTTTATGTTGACGGAGACGAAGAAAACACGAGACATGTGGGTGGTCAATGTTTTCCTGCGAGTCCACGCCCTTGGATAGTCAGAGTGCCCTGTCCCTGATCCTGTCCGGCGATCCGACGCTGTTCGCCGTCGTGCGCCTGTCGCTCATCGTGACGCTGTCCGCGACGCTGCTGGCCGGATTGTTCGGTCTGCCGCTTGGTGCCGTGGTTGCGCTCACTCGTTTTCCGGGCCGCAACGCCGTCATCGTCGCCCTGAACGGCCTGATGGGGCTGCCGCCGGTCGTGGTCGGGCTGCTGGTGTTCCTGGCGCTCTCACGCTCCGGGCCACTTGGTTTCCTTGGCCTGCTCTTCACGGCAAAGGCCATGGTCATCGCCCAGGCAGTGCTGATCACGCCGATCATCGCAGCCCTGACGCGGCAAGTGATCGAGGACTTGTGGGGGGAATACCGCGACGAGTTCACGGCCATGCAAGTGTCGCCGCTCGGCCGGGTGCAGGCGCTGCTGTGGGATGCGCGCTACTCCCTCGTCACGATCCTGCTTGCCGGCTTCGGTCGGGCTGCGGCAGAGGTCGGCGCTGTCATGATCGTCGGCGGTAACATCGACGGCTTTACGCGCGTGATGACGACCTCGATCGCACTTGAAACATCCAAAGGAAACCTGCCGCAGGCGATCGGTCTCGGAATGATCCTGATTGCGATTATTCTGAGCGTGAACGCGCTCGCTTGGGTTGCGCGGCACCAGTCAGAGCGCCATGCGGGATGATCGCAACGTCATGACGCCGCTGGTGCGGCTCGACAGAGTTGTGGTCCGTGCAGGTGCCACGACGCTGCTCGATGGTGTGTCGCTGTTCGTCAATGCAGGCGCACCGACGGCGCTGATCGGGCCAAACGGATCGGGCAAGACGACTTTGCTCCGTGCGGTGATGGGGCTTGTCGAATTGTCCGGTGGCCAGATCGCCGTCGAAGATACCGCGCGCGCCATCGTCTTCCAGAAGCCGGTCATGCTGCGGCGCTCGGTTGCCGACAACGTCGCATTTGCGTTGTCGGCCGCAGGCTTTGCCGCCGATCCCGGCTCGGTTGCAGCATTGCTCGACCTGGTCGGATTGTCCGCACTGGCGAACCGTCCGGCGCGCCAGCTCTCAGGTGGTGAGCAGCAGCGTGTCGCCATCGCCCGAGCACTGGCGCGCAAACCTCGATTGCTGCTGCTCGACGAGGCAACCGCCAGCCTCGATCCAGCGCAAACCAAGATCATCGAAGACCTGATCACGGCGATCACAGACACCGGCGTGAAGATCGTCTTTGCCACCCATGATCTCGGACAGGCGCGGCGCCTCGCCGGTGATGTCATGTTGCTCGTCAGAGGCCGCGTTGCCGAACACGCACCGGCCACAACTTTCTTTGGCCAACCCGCCAGCGAGGCCGCACGCCGGTTCCTCGCGGGCGATCTCGTCTTATAGAATAGGGAGAACTATCATCATGAAGCTTAGACACATCGCGTTGACAGCGGCACTTGCTCTCTTGCCAACGCTCGCAGTGGCGCAGGACAAATCCATCGTCGTCGCTTCGACAACGTCAACGCAGGACAGCGGCTTGTTCGGCCACATCCTGCCGCTGTTTAAAGCCAAGACCGGCATCGATGTGAAGGTCGTCGCGCAAGGCACCGGGCAAGCGCTCGACACTGGGCGGCGCGGCGATGCGGACGTGGTGTTTGTGCATGCCAAAAGCCAAGAAGAAAAGTTCGTCGCCGACGGCTTCGGCGCGCAGCGCTTCGATGTCATGTACAACGACTTCGTGCTGATCGGCCCGAAAGCTGACCCGGCGATGATCAAGGGCGGCAAAGATATTTTGGCCGCCCTAAAAGCGATCCATGCCGCGGGCACGCCGTTCGTCTCGCGCGGTGACAAGAGCGGTACGCACGCAACCGAACTGGCACTCTGGAAAGGCGCGGCACTCGATCCAGCAGCAGCGAAGCCCGCGTGGTATCGCGAGATCGGCCAGGGCATGGGGGCGGCGTTGAACACCTCCGCCGCCATGGGCGCTTACGTGCTGGCTGATCGCGGCACCTGGATCAGCTTCAAGAATAAGGACGCGCTGGAGATCGTTGTCGAAGGCGACAAAGCACTGTTCAATCAATACGGCATTATGCTGGTCAATCCTGCGAAACATCCGCAGGTTAAGAAAGATCTCGGCCAGGCGTTCGTCGATTGGGTGGTGTCTGCCGAGGGCCAGAACGCCATCCGCTCCTACCGTATCGACGGCCAACAGCTCTTCTTCCCGAACTTCGATGCGGCTGCGGCGCAGAAGAAGGCGGGATGAGCATGCGTTTCGCAATTCTGGCACTGGGCATCATTGTCATGCCGATCACTGCGTGTGCGGAAACGGTGCGGCTCTACGCGGCAGGCAGTCTGAAGGCTGTCTTGATCGACCTGACGGCGGCCTTCGAAGCGGTCACGCCGGGCGTCAATGTCGAGACGACGCTTGGCGCCTCGGGCCTACTGCGTGAACGCATCGAGACAGGCAAAGCGGCGCATCGTACTTTCTTTGACTGCTCTGGCGTGGACGCTTTGGATGGGGCAACTCGCCATAAAACGCGAAAGGAACCAACTTCAAGCCACACGCGTTGAACTCTTCATGGGCCGGCATGACATGGCGAATGACGGGTTAGAAAACCCTCGTCCACCCTTGCGCCGGAGCGCGCGCTCAACCCGCCGCAATCACTTCGACTTCCAGCAGCCAGCGTTCGTCGAGGGCGCCGACAATAATCACGGTCAAACCTAAAACGCGGTCGCCGAGAATTTCTTCGCGGATGGCGCGGTGGATGGGTCCGTAACGGCGGTCGGACAGAAACACTGTCACCTTCACGAGATTGTCGAGCGTCATGTCGGAGGCCCGCAGCTGGGCCTGGATGTTGGCCCACACCTGCCGCGCCTGATCGCGAAAATCATCGGGGATTGAGCCGTCCGGGCGCATGGGCGTCTGACCGGACAGGAACAGCCAGCGCTTGGCGTCGGTGACTTCCATCGCTTCCGCATAACGGCTGACGGGCTGGTTGCCGTCGGGAGCTGTAATGGCGCGCTTCTTCATGATCGTCTTCGCTTCTCAGGTCAGTTGCGCTGCGGCCAGCGCCTTCGGCAATTCGGCTTCGACTACATCCAGGTCGGCATCGGTGCCGGCCGAGATACGGATGCAGCGGTTGAGCGGGGCTGCGCCCGGCATGCGCACAAACACGCCCCGTTCGATCAAGCCATCCAGTACGCGCTTGGCATAGGCCCCATCGCGCCCACAGTCGAGGGCGACGAAGTTGGCGGCAGATGGCAACGGCACTAGGCCGTTGGCCCGGCCGATCACGCCAATGCGGGTTCTTGCGTGCGAGACTTTGGCAACCACCGCGCGCAAATAGGCTTGGTCGGCGAGGGCGGCTAAGGCACCGGCCTGCGCAATGCGGTTGACCGAGAAGTGATTGCGGATCTTGTCGTAGGCCTTGATCATCGAAGCCTCGCCGATCACGTAGGCGATGCGGGCACCGGCCATGCCGTAGGCCTTGGAGAATGTCCGAAAGCGGAGGACTTTTTGATCCGTCACATCGATGGGTGGCGTGGTGCCGTCGGGGGCGAACTCCGAATAGGCTTCATC
>JANNEU010000260.1:0-2822 GCA_031379035.1 Hyphomicrobiaceae bacterium
ACCGTGCGCACGGCGATGCGGCGGATCTCGATCCGGCCGTGGCTTTTGTCGATCGTCTCGGCGCGCTTCAGGTCGGGCGGATCACGCCGCTCGCTTGTTCTGAGCGGCACCGCGCTGACGATGTCCTGAGGGGGAAACGTCGCCGAACGCTCTGGCGAGCTCGGCGCGTAATTCCGGCTGGTTAGCTTTCACGAACAGGAAATAATCGCCGCCGCGTTCTCGGATTGCATTGACGACGGGTTTGAACGTGAACGCCGCGTCGCCCGTAACGACAGCGCCTTTCAGCGGAAGGGCTTTAATCAACTCGAGGACCTCGATCACCTCGCCACTGTCCGGCGGCACGACCAGCGAGCCCACGGCGGCCTGCAGCGTGGTCGAAAAAGCGTTCAGCATATGCACGCCGGGGCTCGTCTCATGCTGGCTGCCGCGCAAGCGCTTGCCATCGATGGCGACGTGGCCGAGCCCGGCATCGGCAGGCACCAGCATGCCGAGCGCGGCCTTGAGGTCGTTGGCTGAAATGGATTGAAAAACATAGTGATACGTCGCGTGGCACGGTGCTTGTCTGCGCTTCTTATCGACGCCCACAGCCTGCAAAGCCTTCGGACTGAGGCGCCGCCCCCAGCGAGCAATCGCCATCAGATCGTTGGCGCCCGACAGCATGGCTGTCAGTGCAATCGTGACAATCGCGGCCAACGGAAACCGGCGACCCTTCTTGGTTCGGTGGTCTGGCATCGCGGCCAGCGCTGCATAAAGTGTGGGCGTGTTCATCAAAGCCTCCCAATGCGGAGACCTTAAGAACCCTGTTCGTGCCACGGCCCTATGTGGTGAATTGAATCACCCTGGCAGGGACCACGTTCGCGGTGGTGGCAACGCTTGTGGAACAGTGCTTGGATACACCCTTACCTGTTGATGGACTGGGAGCCGACCGATGACTGCAGTGCCCGCATTGCCGCTTGAGGGGCGCGTCGCCGTCGTGACAGGCGGCAGCAATGGCATCGGCGCGGCGACTGTCCGCCGGCTGGCGGCGGAAGGCGCAACGTGCGTCATTGGCTATCATCGTGGCCACGACCGCGCTGAAGCGCTGCGGGCTGAACTGCCTGGTAGCGGGCACAGCATCCAACTGATCACCAACCAGGACAGCGCGACCCTGATTGCGCTTGCGGACATGCTCAAGTCTCAGCACGGCCGTTGCGACATTCTGGTCAACTCTGGTGGTACAACGCAGCCGATTCCGCATGCCAACCTCGATCAATTGACCGACGACGTGTTTGATCAAATCCTAGTCACGAATGTTCGCGGACCCTTTGCAGCCATTCGCGCGTTGGTGCCACTGCTGCGCGCCAGCGCAAAGAGCGGTGCCAGCAAGCAGGTGACGTCTGTGGTCGTTAATGTTTCGTCTATCGCGGCTTTTACAGCGCAGGGCAGCAACATCGCTTACTGCGCGTCCAAAGCGGCCTTGGACACGATGACGTCATCGCTAGCGCGCGTTCTGGGCCCGGAGATAAGGGTCCTCTGTGTGTCTCCTGGTGCCGTTGCTACGGGCTTCGTGACCGGCCGGGGCCGCGAGCAGTTGGAGACGATGGCCGGTGCCACACCGCTCAAGACCGTTACTGAACCCGACGACGTGGCACGTGCCATTCTGGCCGCGATCACCCATTTGACCGCCTCGACAGGGACGACCTTGGTCGTGGATGGTGGCCGCCATCTATGAACGGCGCGGCAAGAGCATCACTGGTCCGGCGCGGCCTACCCAATACAACGCCGAGATCGAGGTTTGCTTAGAGCCGTCACAATAGGCACTGTCACGAAGGGCTCTGTCAGCGAAGGGCTCTTGCGCCGCTTGGCACATGTCGCTATCAGATGGCGTTGCTTCTGCGGTCGTCCGCACGGAGTGGTTAGGTAATAACCTAGGCTAAATTTGCTGAAGTGGACCTGTCGGCGCACTGCTGGCACCGTTCACAACTAAGTCTTTCAGTGCCAAGTCACCCTTGGTGCGCCGCAATAGCTCAGTTGGTAGAGCGCGTCATTCGTAATGATGAGGTCGGGGGTTCAATTCCCTCTTGCGGCACCATGCACCCTGCGCATAGCTCAATATAAGAGATCTTTTTCGCAGCAAAATCAGCTTCTTATACTCGGAAACCGCCTCGCCGCTGAACATGGTGGAACGTTGTTTCGCCCTGTTTTATGGGTACAAGTATGGGTATCGGCGAAACCCAAAACACGATACCCATATGCTTCTTTCTTATTTTGAAATCAACGCTGTAAAGCCGAAATCCAAACCTTTTAAGTTAACTGACGGCGACGGCTTGCACCTGCTTGTTCAACCAAGCGGCAGCAAGTTGTGGCGGTTTCGCTACCAATTCGCAGGCACCGAGAAGATGCTCGCACTCGGTGCATATCCAGCCGTCTCGCTGGCCGATGCCCGAACCCGGCGCGATGAAGCCCGCAAGCAGCTTCAAGCTGGCATCGACCCATCCGTGCAAAAGAAGCTCGACCGGCTGACGGCCGAGACTGCGACAAGAACGACGTTCAAACTCGTGGCAGCAGAACACGTCGCCAATCTAACGGCTAACCGTGCAGCACCCGCGACCATCGAAAAGCATCGCTGGCTTGTCGAGGACGTGGCAGCACCAATTGCCAACCGTCCCATCGCAGACATCACCGCGGCCGAACTATTGGACCGTACCCCTCCGCCAAGCACCGCCTTGCCGGTTGCGCTCGGCTGCGAGAGTCTTTGCGCCTGATCTGAGGCAGCGCGGGATGTGGATGTGTCCACAAACTCATTTATGGACACAAATGGGAAGCGGCGGACCAACAAGCGG
>JANNEU010000287.1:0-2840 GCA_031379035.1 Hyphomicrobiaceae bacterium
CGCTTCGAACACTGGCAGTATCTGGCGGTCTCCAAGCGCAAGGGTGGTCACTATGTCATCGAGGTGCGGGCCGACGGACGCGTCGAGCAGCATAAGGGGATGCTCCCGCGGGCGCAGGCTCTACGTGCGACAGCTCAAGGCGGTGCGGACCAAATCGGCAGCGCCGCCGTTGATACCGAGCCATCTGAGCCTGCGCCACCTGGCCGGCCAGAACTCAGTGGCCCGCTCTCCAATTACGTTGACACCGTACGATTGGTCGCGGTCCGCGCCGCACTATTGAGCAAGCCTGAGATCGCACTTCGGCTGCTGCTGGCGCAGTTGATCGGTGGTGCCCAGCATCTGACGGCAAAAGCCGAGCCGATGACACCAGCCACCGGCGACATCGCCGGCGCGCTGCAAGAACTCCCGGCCAGGTCCGTATTCGACACCGCGCGCACGGCAGCCCTCGAAGCTTTGGGCTGCGACGGCACCGATCAAACCCTCATCCAGCGGCCCACATCAAGGAATGCCGAAACACCGCGCATCTTCGCCAAGCTGCTGGAATGCGACGCCGCACAAGTCAACGGCATACTTGCTGTGCTGGCGGCAGAGACTTTGGCAATCGGCACAAACTTGGTCGACGAGGTGGGCAGCACGCTGAAGATCGCCGTCGCCAGCGCCTGGACACCCGACGACGCATTTTTCGGGTTGATCCGCGATCGGGCCGTATCAACGGCGCTGCTGGCTGAGCTTGCGCCTGTAAGCTCGGTACCAGCACCGTCGGCAACGGCCAAAGAGACACGAGCGCGCATCCGCACTGCGCTCGTGCGCAGGCCAGCAGCCGATCCGTGGACCCCAAAGTGGATCGTGTTTCCCGCATCGGCCTACACCGACCGGCCACTGACATCACGGCCGCGACAGGGCGCCTGATGCGCTGGCGGTGCTGCCACGGACGACGATCTTATCCTGGTCGCGGTGTGCCTGAACGTGGACACGCCGCTGGCTCGGTCCGAGCAGCACCGCCCTTTACTCAGTTGCCAAAGGTTCGGCGTCCAGAATTTTGAACTTCAGGAACTGATCATGACCCGCGACGATCTCGCAACATTTCTGCGCATTGTACCTCCCGAACAGCGGACTTGGCAGACGTTTGACGATGCCCGGCGGCCAGATGGCCGTGCACGCTGTGACCGCCGGCTGACGCGCGTGTTGCACGGGTCGCTCACGGCGGTCGAGCCGGTGTTGCGGCGCTTAAACGAACCGAGCGCTGGTGCCGGTGTTTATCTCAGCAGCAATCTGTGCGACGGCCACGGCCGCCGCACCGCCAACATCACACGCGTCACGGCGCTGGTTGGCGACTTCGATTGGGGAATGCCTGTACACGTGCCGGTGCCACCGACGCTCATCATCGAGACGTCACCGGGAAAATTCCAGGCCTGGTGGCTTCTCGGGGGTGACGATGCCCTATCACGCACAGAGCAGCGGGATCTCCATGCGCGACTGGTGGCCGGCTTCGGTGCTGATCCACGGGCAAGTGGCATCGCCCGTGTCTACCGCGTGCCGGGTTTCTGGCATCTCAAACGGGAGCCGTTCCGCGTCCGCATCGCCGGTGGCACGATGTGTGCCGTCGGCCGGCCAACGTTACTGGCAGCGTTCCCGCCGCTTCCAGAACCAGTCTGTGCGCCAACGCAATCGCGTCCCGGAAAGCGGCCGGAAAGCAGGACACTTGGCGGTAGTTTTCTGGCTGGTGGTCGACTGGCCGATGGCCGCCAAACCAGTGGTCTGGAGCGCTTGCTTGCGCCGCTGTGCGCGATCGACGCCGACGACTATGCGACCTGGATTGTGGTGGGCCTTGCGCTGCACGCTGAGACCGGCGGCAGCTCTGATGGTCTGGCGTTGTGGGATTCGTGGTCGGCCAACTCTGCCAAATACCAATCCGGCGCATGCGCCCGTCGCTGGGCTGCATTTCAACCAGCGAGCGGACATGCCGCCACCGCCGGCAAGATCTACTGGCTGGCTGCGCAGCAGGGATGGCGCGGATAATCACGTGAGGTCTGACGTATCTCCTCGCGTCTCAACCCGACCGAGCGGCTCCCGTCACAGAGGACCTGCGCAAGCGACATCGATGTCGAGGAGCCAGCACGGCACGTTGGTTGGGCGGGATCGTGCAAGATTCAAAATATGGTGAACGTTTCGTCAGAGTTCGTGTCTGTGCCGGTGTGGGCAGGCCGCACCATGGCGCGCAGTTCAGCTTGAACGGCTACCTTTCCGCGGCTTCGCTCGACGCGTAACCGGCGACTTCGCGGCAGCGACAGCCTTTGCGATTGCTGTGGGTTTGGACTTGGGCTTCGCTTTCGCGACTGTCGCTGCCGCAGGCGCTATGCGATCAGCGATTAACGTCACGGCATTCTTCGAAAGCTTCGCAGCCTCGGCGTACCGCGACCAGTCCGCAATGGCCGCCTGAACCTCGGCGATGATGGCCGTGCCGTTTCTCAGACCTTGCTTCTTCGCCAGTGCCGTCAAATGCCCCACGCCCGGAGATTTTCCTTCACCCATGACCGTCATGCTCTGTTCGCCGCCCGGGCCGGATGAGAAGGTCAAGTCGTAGGCAGGCGCAAGCGTCCAGTGTCCGCTTGCATCATCGAGCAGGAACGAGACGTTTTTTGCGTGGTCATCCCGGTTGTGGGCGAGAACATTGAAGCACGCGAGACGGAACGCGTGCGCGACCTCGGTTACGTCTTTGGTGAGGATCTGCGTTGCCTTCAACAGTGCATCATAGTCGAGCGACGCAATGCGATGATCGGCGTGCAGCAATCCAGCCAGACTGTGCATGTGGATGCGTCGGTCGCCATCCCGATCAAACC
>JANNEU010000326.1:0-6170 GCA_031379035.1 Hyphomicrobiaceae bacterium
TCAAGTCCGAGGGCATGCTTTTCCCGGAAGCACTCTAGATCATGACTGGCACGTTGCGAGCATCTCAAGCCCGGGGCAAGGCAGGGGGCTGATTGGGGGCAAGATTGGTACCTGATTGGATGAATTGCTTAACAGGATGAGACTGCGAGACATTGGCCCGGAAAAGCCATAGATAGAGTTAATCCATTTGCCGGGGTTTAGAGGCGAAATGGTGGGTTTCACAAGCGTCTGGCTACCTCCCTAGCCAGACGCTTGTGAAGGGGCTCCGCGGCCCTCCAGAAGCGTTTTAAACGCTATTCCAGAGGGGTATTCTCGCTCGTGTCTTGACGGCGCCGGGTGAGGGACCGATGAGAGCCGAGAAAGGCTCGAATTTAACCGTACTGCACGTCAATTAACCTTAAACCGCAATGGCATAGCCGTCGCGACGGGGATCAGCTGCCGCTGTTTTGGCACCGGACTTTGGATCAATCGCCACGGCCTGCATGCCGCCGACCATCATCGTCCATTGCGCCGCGCGTTCGATTGCATGCCCGCGCCCGATCAGTTCCGACACGATTGATTCGTCGAGACGCGGTTCGATCACCACGCGCCGCCCGTCGAGCAGGCGCGCGCGCGGCGCTTCGATGGCAGCCTGGATCGGCAGCCCGTAGTCGAGGTGCTGCACCATCGCTTGGACCTGCGTCTGCAAGATGCCGTAGCTGCCAGGTGTGCCGAGGGCGAGCACTGGTTTGCCATCCCGCGTGGTGATGGACGGGGCCATGCAGATCGGCAGCGCCGCGCCGGGTTTGGTCCGGTTGGGACTGCCGGGCTGAACGTCGGCCCAGAACAGGAAGTTGTTCAAGGTCAGGCCGGTGCCTGGAACAATGACGGCAGCACCGAACGGGCTGCCGATGCTCTGGGTGATGCAGACAAGGTTGCCCTCGCCATCCGCAATAGAGAATGAGGTTGTGTGATGATCGCCGCCCTTGACGGGTGGCATCCATTGTTCGGTCGGGCCGTCGATGGTCTTGCCATCCTGTAAGCGTTTGCGGAGTGCGGCCACGGCTGGTTCGGACAGCAGCTCGGTGAGCTTGGCAGGCGATGGATCGTTGTGGGCGATGCGCACGCCCGCAGCCAGGCGTATCGCACGCCAGACCATATCAAGGTGGCCGAGCCCGAGATGCGGTAGCTTGGAAAAATCCATGCTGTCCAGCAATTGCAGCGCCAGCAGAATCTGGAAGCCCTCGCACGGGGGCGGCGGGACGTGCACGAGAGTGCCACGATAGTTCACCGTTGTCGCGTCGGCCCACACCGGTTGTACGGCTTCGAGGTCGGCCATCGTCATGGCCCCGCCGCTGGCTTTGAGGTGCGTGATCAGCGCTTGACCGAGCGGCCCGCCATAAAGATAGCCCGCACCCTCCGCCGCAAGTTTTTCCAGAGTAGACGCGAGATCCGGCTGTCGCAGAATGAAGCCCGGTGTGATGCGGCCTGTTCCATCGGTGTAGTTTTTCGCCCAAGCCTGTGCCAAGCCGCCGGGTAGCGCCATTATTTCAGGGCTGGTGATGTTGGTCTCTTCAATGTTGAACTCGGTCACTGGATAACCATCGCGTGCCAGCCGGATCGCGGGCGCGAACGCTTCACTGAAATTCAGTTTTCCATGCGCACGCAGCAACTCGGCCCAGCCCGCCAGATTGCCGGGTACACCGACGGCCTGCGCGCCCCGTTGCAGGTCTTCGCGTTTGGTATAGCGCTCGACGGGAAAACTCTTGGGCACCGCTGGTGTGAAGTTGAGCGTCCGAACACGGCGCTCTTTGGCGATCCAGCACGTCGCGAGCCCGGCACCGGCGAGGCTCGACATGTAAGGCTCAACGACGTTGAGGGCGGCAGCGACGGCGACGGCTGCGTCGAAGGCGTTGCCGCCGGTTTGCAGCATGAGCGCGCCGGCGGCGGCAGCGTGGGGGTGGGCGGCAGCGACCACGCCGTTAAGAGAGCTGATCGTCGGGCGTTGGCCGTGCATGAGTGAACCCTCGAGCGTGACATGACGGCGGAGGGTTGCAGAGGTTCGGGTGGGCAGCAAGCCGGGGTGGTGCGTGGCAGTTGTGTGCTGTGGAGAATTAATACTTTAGGTTGTATAAAAATCGACCTGCAATCATATTGGGTGGCCTGCACGTGGCCCGGCCATCGCGTGGACATCACTTAGTCGGCGATGCTGAGTGATCTATCGTAACGTCTTGTTAAGACACTTGAACGTATCGTTGCGTCGTCCAGCCCCTGCGTTGCCCCCGCGAACGAACGTCCGGCACCCATGACCTCGGCCTTCGAACAACTCAAAGCCTTTGCCGCAGCGGCTGCCGCGCCGTTGTCGTCGCTTGAGCGCCGCATCGTGGCTGAGACTGGTCTGCCGGTTGTCTGGGAGGCCGCGCCGGACCCCGTTCAAGAGGCGATCGCGCAGCATCTCGTTGCAACGACGCGGGCCGATTATCCCGAGGATCTCGCCGGGGCTTTTGACCAGCATTTTGCCGCCAAGACGCTGTGTGGAAATGGCTATCGCAGCTATCGCATCGTCCAGGGCTTGATGATGATGACGCTGGAAACAGCGACGATGGCGGCTGATCCCCGGTTGATTGATGCCGGGCTTGCGCCTTACGCCGCCTGGTGGCTGCGCGACAAAACGAACCCGATAGCGGCGGGTGCGTATGCCCGCGCACTCACGACTGCGGCGTATGCCCGGGTCGGCGGCGGTGTCCCTGTTACAGCGGCTCCTGATGCGTTGGGCTGCTTGCGTGAGTCGTGCACTGAAGCCCGCGGCGTGCTCGCGCATGCGGGGCATAACGGACGCCGGCATTGGCTGTGGCGGCACGCTGACTTTGTTCTGACGTTTGTGGCCTGGACCGCTGGTGTCGAAGACGAGGACGCGCTGTTGCCGTCGTTTGCGGCGGTGCAAACGCTCGATCCGCATGAATTCGGCATCTATGATGATCGCGCCATCCATCTGCTGCCGCGCTGGGCGGGTGGCCTTGGTGCTGTCGATGCATTCGCGCGCGCTTCGGCTGACCGGACGGCTGCGCAATTCGGTGATCTCCTGTACGCGCGCATTTACGACAATGTGCTGGGTTTTGAAGATCCAGCGGCGACCCAGATCGATGTTGACCGTTTCCTGCGCGGGTTTGCCGACTGGTATGCGCGCTTCCCCGGCCAAGCTCTCGCCAATCGTTATGCTGCGCACGCGCACGCTTTTGGTGACGACGAAACAGTGAGCCGACTGTATCGAACGACGCTGCGCGAAGTGCATCCGAACCATTGGTTCGATCATCGCCAGCCGCTGGATGCCTGGCGTACGGCTGCCCGGCAAACTTCATCACGCCGGGCGTGACCGGTCGCCGTTAACCCTTGCTGCTGTGATTGCCGCGAGGCGGGTTGTGCGATCAATCCAAGCGCTGCTGGATATGCTAAGGCTCTGTCAGTAGGTGAGACAGCGCAGGGTGGTGCTTTCCGTGTCGCAGAAACGTGTGCTTCTGATCATTGGCGGCGGGATCGCGGCTTACAAGTGCCTGGAGCTGATCCGGCGCATGCGCGAGCGACACATTGCCGTCCGCTGCGTGATGACGCGCGCAGCCCAGCAATTCGTGACGCCGCTGTCGGTCGGCGCGCTGACCAACGAGCGCGTTTTTACAGACCTGTTTGATCTGAACGATGAGCGCGAGATCGGCCACATCCGTCTGTCGCGCGAGGCGGATCTGATTGTCGTTGCGCCGGCCACGGCGGACCTGATGGCGAAGATGGCCGGTGGTCATGCCGATGACCTCGCGACCGCCGTGCTGATGGCGACCGACAAGTCCGTACTGATCGCGCCAGCCATGAACCCGCGCATGTGGGCGCATCCCGCCACACAACGGAACGCAGCGCTGCTGATGGCGGATGGCGTGGAGATGATCGGCCCCAATGCCGGCGAGATGGCGGAGCGGGGTGAAGTGGGTGTGGGCCGCATGGCGGAGCCGGCGGAACTGTTGGCTGCCGTCGAAGCGCGGCTTGCTGTGGGCGGTCCCGCGCTGCCATTGACCGGTCGCCACGTGCTGGTGACCGCCGGGCCGACGCATGAGCCCATTGATCCGGTGCGCTACATCGCCAATCGTTCGTCGGGCAAGCAGGGGTTTGCGATTGCACGGGCGGCCGCCGCGTTGGGCGCGCGCGTGACGTTGATATCAGGTCCCGTGGGCCTGCCTGATCCGATGGGCGTACAGGTGGTGCGCGTCGAAACGGCGGCTGAGATGCTAGCGGCGACAGAGGCGGCGCTACCGGCCGATCTTGCCATCTTCGCCGCAGCCGTTGCCGACTGGCGCGTGACGAACTCTGCTGACGAAAAAATCAAAAAAGGCGCGAAGGCGGGGATGCCGAAGTTGGAGCTAGCCGAGAACGCCGACATTCTCAAAACGATTGCGCACTTACCGCCGGGCCAGCGCCCCGCACTGATCATCGGCTTTGCGGCGGAAACCGAGACCGTGCTCGAACACGCGAAGAAGAAGCGCAAATCGAAAGGCTGCGACTGGATCGTGGCGAATGATGTGTCGCCGGAGACGGGCATCATGGGCGGCAATCGCAACACCGTGCACATCGTGACCGCTTCGGGTGTCGAAGACTGGCCGGAGATGGATAAAGACAGGGTTGCGGAGCGGTTGGTGGAGCGCGCGGCGGCGGAGTTGGGACGTGTGACGGGGAGTGTGTGAGGGGGTTAGCTGAGGGGTCGCAACGAGTCTAGGATCGTCAAAGTGCGTCCGGTTATGATTTGCTCGCGTTGCGCTCTGGCCTGTTTGCGCAACCGTCGAGATGGGCCAATTGCTGCAGTCGACCAATCGCCAGAAGTAGCTACGTCTCTTCCGTTATTGAAGGGAGAACCGCACTCGTCGAACTCGACCCTCGTTGAAACAAGGTTGGGCATTTGCTGCGTGTTGAATGATAGACCTACCGTCCTCACGCCTCTTGCCGACCGAACGCATTCGGGTGCCGAGCAACACATGTCAGCATCATCCTTTTCGATTCAGTCTCGCTCCAGGGCCGTGCCAAGACGACCCATGGATGTCCTGGACAAAGGTACAGGTCCGGCATGATCGGCGGCGGGGGGGCCTCGATCGACCATATGATGTCGTGCTTGCCGAAATGGCTGAAGGCGCAGGCCGCATTGTCGACCGCCATATCCTGGGGCAACATCACCAATCCGGCGAGGGCATCAGGATAGTGGATCAATCGAACTGCGAATTGCTCGGGTCGGCCCGGCTGCCCCTCGGCAACCAAACGCCGAAGCTCATCGTCTCGCCCCTGAAGCAATGGACGAGGGTACACGAGAGGCGAGGCCGTTGCTCGCCAAAGGATGCTCAGAAAGAAGAGGCGGAGCAGGGCATAGTCGAATTCGGTGACGATATAACCAGGGTTGTCAGGTCCGTTGTCGAGCGCCTGCCAAGTGCCAACCTCTCGTCGCAGGAAACGAACGCCATAAGTGTCCCAGGTCGCAAACCTTGTCTCTGTTTCACCTGTTACCAAGCCCGGGTCGTACTGCCCGATCGGCACGCGCTTCGGGCGCTCTGCGGTACGGGACGTGATCTGCTTGATTTTGCCCTTCTCGCCGTAAAATGCCTTGGGCACAATGTGCGCGTCCACGTACCGCCCGTACCGCCCAGTGAGCTTGCATACGTCGGTCAGCGTCGCCCCGTTTCCCACGAGAGCTGAATTTGAAGCGATCTTCTTTGGCATCAGGCAGACGATATATCGGCAACCGCTGCCGAGTGACAAGCCGACGCGCACAGAACATTCCGCGACCGGACGCTCCGGGTCAAAATCGCCGGATTGAGGCGATGCCGTTTGATTGATCGGAATGGCAGATCAAACGTCAACTGCGGACAGGCTCGACGAAGGCTCTGAGCGTGCGCCAACCCCCTTCACTCCTTCGGCGCGGCTGTCGTGAGTGCGAGGGCGTGCAACACACCACCCATGCGGCCCTCCAGGGCGTCGTAGACCATCTTGTGCTGGGCGACGCGGGTTTTGCCTTTGAAGGCGGACGCGACGACGTGGGCTGAGAAGTGGTCGCCGTCGCCGGCGAGGTCGCGGATTTCGATCACAGCGTCGGGGAACTTGGCCTTGATCAGGCTTTCAATGTCGTGGGCGTTCATGGGCATGGGGCGCGGGCTCCGGGCGTGGCG
>JANNEU010000354.1:0-21532 GCA_031379035.1 Hyphomicrobiaceae bacterium
CGGCAACAACGCCCGTCGTGGCTGCCAGCAATGCGCCAACGAACACGACCGCGTAGGCGAGACCGCCGCGAATGGTGCCAAATAACTGCCCGATGGTGTCGAGCAGATCTTCCGCCATGCCGGAGCGTTCGAGTACGAGCCCCATGAGTGTAAAGAATGGAATAGCGAGCAACGTATCATTGGCCATGACCCCGAATATGCGTTCAGGGAGCGATTGCAGTAACGGCCAGGAGAGCGAGATCGCTCCTTTCGAGAGCGGCGCGAGTTCAACGCCGATAACAAAGAAGATCAATCCGCACGCACCGAGCGAAAATGCTACCGGATATCCGAGCAGCAAGAACAGCACGAGCGAGGCGAACATGATCGGCGCCATATTCTGGGCGATCCAGGCAGCCATGATGAGAACTCCGCGAGAGAGAAGTGCAGCGCCAAAGCGCGCAAGATGAGATCAATGAAGCTGCGGGCGCGGCATCACGTGGATTTTCCGGATATCAGCGCAGCTTGGGCGGCAGCCTTGGCTTCCGCTTCCTCCGCCAGGGCGTCGCGGAGACGCGCAGCCTCTGCTTCCGCCGCTTCGTGATGTCCGCCACCCGAGACGTCCTCAAGTTCACCGCGCATAATGGCAACGCGCTTGATCAACTCGGAAATGCCCTGCACCAGCAGAATGGTGAAACACAGCGGCACGAACAACTTCGAGGGGTACTGCGGCAGCCCGCCCGCGTTGTTCGATTGCTCGTTCTGCAGCAGCGAGCGCCAGAAGAAGGGCCAGCCGGTGTACATCAGCACAAGGCAGATCGGGATCAGGAAGAACGCATGGCCGATCACGTCGATCCAATTACGCACCTTCTTGGAGAGCATCGACGAGACGACGTCGATGCGGATGTGCTCATTGGACAAGAAGGTCCACGGCGAGCACAGCAGGAAGACCGCACCAAACAGGATCCACTGCAGCTCAAGCCAGGTGTTGGACGAGATACCAAACGCCTTGCGGACGATGGCATTGATCGCACTGATGAGCACCGCCACCAGAATGGCCCAAGCGATAGTGCGCCCCAACCAGGTATTCATCGCGTCGATGGCGCGGCTGAACCGCAACAATCCACTCATGCCAGTGCTCCTCCCCCGGAAGACAAGCTCCGGATATGCGTGTTGGCGTCCGTTTAACCGGTGCCATTTTGCTGCCACACTTCTAGCCGCGCGTCGGCGCGACCGCTAGCGGCTTGAAAGCCACAATGCGACACTATTTCAACAGCCCTGGTGGCATGCCTGAGGGTAGTGTGTGTTTGCGTGGGCTGACGCAAGGCTTGTTGCCTGCCGATCACCCCGCCGAAAATCCCGATGGAGACCGAAATGACCGTTACTGCGGAACAAGTCTTGGCGCAGTTGCGGCGCGTGAAGGGGCCTGATCTTGATGGCAATATCGTCGATCTGGGGCTGGTCTCGGAAGTGCTGATCAAATCTGATCGCGCCTATTTTTCGATTACAGTCCCAGCGGCGCGTGCCACCGAGCTGGAACTCCTGCGGCAGGCGGCCGAGAAAGTGGTCGCCGACATCCCAGGGTTAAAGGGCGTATCGGCCGTATTGACCGCAGAGGCCACCGGGAAACGGTCAGGCAACGCTGCAGAAGGTACACGTGTTCAGGCCGCTCGTGCGGCTGCCGGTGGCGCGCATAGCCACGGGCCGGGCCACAGCCATTCCCACGCAGCATCGGCACCAGCCGCCGGCCCAGCTGCCGGCAAGGCCGCTGTATCCGGTATCAAACACCTGATCGCCGTCGCGTCCGGCAAAGGCGGCGTTGGCAAATCAACGACAGCGGTCAACCTGGCGCTGGGCTTCAAGGCCATGGGGCTGCGCGTCGGTATTTTGGATGCCGACGTTTATGGCCCCTCCCAGCCGCGTCTGCTGGGTTTAACCGGACGCCCGCAACAATTGCCGGACAAGACGCTGCGTCCCATGCAGGCGTTCGGCCTTGAAGTCATGTCGATGGGATTCCTGGTCGAGGAAGACACGCCGGTTATTCTGCGCGCGCCGATGGTGGTGTCGGCGCTCACACAAATGTTGCGGCAAGTCGGCTGGGGGCAGACGGCGAGTGGCGGTGCCCAGGATCTCGATGTCCTCGTTATCGACATGCCGCCCGGCACGGGTGACGTGCAGCTCTCCATGGCGCAGCAAGTCCCGCTGTCGGGTGCGGTTATTGTTTCCACGCCGCAGGATCTCGCTCTGATCGACGCACGCAAGGGGCTCGCGATGTTCCAACGTGTCGACGTGCCGGTGCTCGGCATCATTGAGAACATGAGCACCTTCATCTGCACCAAGTGTGGCGAGCAGCACGACATCTTCGGCCATGGCGGAGCCGAAGCCGAGGCGCACAAGCTCGGCGTCCCCTTCCTTGGCGGTGTGCCGCTCCATCTGGACATTCGCGTGCGTTCGGATGCAGGCCAACCCGTTACCGCGACCGATCCCGATGGGCCGCACGGCCAAATCTATCGCGCGCTTGCAGCCCGAACCTGGGCCGAGCTCCAGGCCAGCCAGGGTCGCCGCGTCGCGCCGCCGGTGCTGACGCCAGACAACGGCGGTGCTGATCTGCGGGTGGCCATCACCGGCTCAGCCCCATTTACACTGCCGGCAGAAATGCTGCGCGTGATGAGCCCCTCGGCAGAAGTGCAAGGCCATTCGCCCAACCAGCGCGTCACCGTGGGTCGCAAGCGGAACGTCAAAATCAAAGAGATCCAGCCGGTCGGCAACTATGCTGTCCGCCTCGTCTTCGATGATGGACACAGCACCGGGCTCTATGCCTGGAACTATCTCGAAACGCTCCATAACGAGCGCGATGCGCGCTGGTCTGTTTATCTGGCTGAACTCACAGCCAAAGGCCTCAGCCGCGACTGATCGCTGAAACTGGCAGTGGCGTGCCGTCTCCGTGCCTTCCCGACATCATTCACAAACTTGCACGGTCTTTGCTCCTGGGTTGGTAAGTCGCAACTGAGTGTCCCACAACGGGACACGGCCCAGGAAAACATCCATGTTCGAGCGCAACCGTCCCGAAAGCCACGAACAAGGCGCCGTCGCCGTCGAGATCACGCTCGATGATGGCACCACCGATGCCGGCAAGCTGCTGATCCCGGCCGCACGCTCAGCCTTCGATGTGTTGAACGGTCCCGCGTTGTTTCTTGAGTTCGAGCCTTACGAAGGCGAGCGTCGCTTCATCGCCAAGTCGGCACTGAAGGCCGTCAAGCTGTTGGCGGGTGCCAAGCCGCAAAACTTGGCCCAGAAAGTCCGTGATCTCGACGGCTTTGATCCGCACGTCGTGCTCGGCGTCGCGCTGGGTGCAGCGTGGGATGATATTCGCTCAGCCTACCTCGCTCGCGCCAAAACCTATCACCCCGATCGCTTCGCTGGCGTCGAATTGCCGGTCGAAGTGGCGGCATACCTCTCTGGCATGCTGCGCCGGATCAACGCGTCTTACGCAGCCCTCGAAACCGCCGAACAGTGCCGCAAGAGCGTCGTCGCGCGCCAGCAGACATTGGTCTACTCATCCAGCGCCCGCGTTTGATCAAATCACGACTTCAATCGAAACCGCTGCAGCTTGCCGGTCGCTGTTTTCGGCAAAGCGTCAGTGAACTTCAATGACCGCGGATATTTATAGGGCGCGATGGTCGCCTTGACGTGCTCTTGCAGTGCTTTGGCAAGCGCATCATCGGCAGTGACGCCTGGCCGCAAGACGACATGGGCTTCCACGATCTGCCCCCGTTCGTTGTCGGCCACGCCGATCACGCCGCATTCCAGCACGCTCGGATGCGCGAGCAGCGCCGCCTCTACTTCCGGCCCGGCGATGTTGTAGCCCGCCGAAATGATCATGTCGTCGTTGCGGGCTGCGTAGTGCAAGCGGCCATCGGCGTCGCGCCAGAACGTATCACCGGTCAGGTTCCAGCCATCGCGCACATAAACCTGTTGGCGATCATCAGCGAGATAGCGGCACCCCGTCGGTCCGCGCACCGCGAGACGGCCCATCTCGCCCACCGGCACATCACGCATCTCGTCATCCACCACGCGCACTTCATAGCCGGTGACCGCGCGGCCCACTGTGCCGGCAACATTGTCATCAAGGCGATTGGACGCAAAGATGTGCAGCATCTCGGTTGCGCCGATCCCGTCGAGAATGGGTTTGCCGGTCTTGGATCGCCACTCATCGTGCACCGGTGTTGGCAGCGTCTCGCCAGCCGAGATCGCCACGCGCAGCGATGAAAGATCCGCGCCCTTGGCCATTGCTGACAGCATGACACGGTAGGCCGTTGGCGCCGTACAGCAGAACGTGGCTTTGTAGGTTTCGATGATCTCGATCATATTCTGCGGCGATGCGTTCTCCAACAACGTCGCCGTCGCGCCGAAGCGCAATGGGAAGATCGCCAGCACGCCGAGGCCAAACGTGAAGGCCAGCGGCGGCGAGCCCACGAAAATATCGTCTGCAGTGATCTTCAGGACTTCGCGCGCGTAGCCATCCGCGATGGCGAGCAGATCGCGATGAAAATGCATGGTCGCCTTGGGTTGCCCCGTTGTGCCAGACGTAAAGCCCAGCAGCGCGACGTCGTCGCGGCCCGTCTTCACCGCTGCGAACGTGACGGATTTGCTGAGTGCGATACGATCCAGCTCCGCATCATGGTTCGATGATCCATCAAAGCTCACCACCTTGCGCAGATAGGCGCTGTCTTTCGCGCACGCGACAAGTTCGTCGGCCATGCGGCTGTCAGTCAGCGCGAGCCCGATCTCCGCTTTATCGATAATCTTGGCGAGCTCACTCGCGCGCAGCATCGGCATTGTATTGACGACGACGGCACCAGCCTTGGTCGCCGCCAACCACACCGCCACGAGTGCTGGATTGTTACCAGATCGGATGAGGACGCGGTTGCCCGGCTTCACGCCGAAGTCTTCGACCAACGCATGCGCCAATCGGTTCGACCAATCGGTGAGTTCCTTGTACGTGCGCCGCCGCCCATTGCCGATCAGCGCAACCCGATCACCGAAGCCACGCGCGACCATCGCGTCGGTCAATTCAACCGCAGCATTGAGATACTCCGGATACTGAAATTCTGGCCGCTCAAGGATCAGGTCCGGCCATTGCTCGGCCGGCGGTAAGTGATCACGCGAGAAGGTGTCAACGTGTCCAGAGGGTCCGAGACCGACCACCCCGAGGCGCGGACGCGCTGCCGCGACCGCAACAACCGCAGTCCGCGCCGCTGTCCGTCCGCCAAACCATTTGCTGAGCATCCGCCCGTCTCCATCCTGCCGCGCCCCGCCGTTGTCCGCAGTCAATCACAGCGCACGAGAAGATCAATCGCGGCGTCGGAAAGAATGCGCATGGCCGCCTTTTTTAGGCGGGCGAGATGCGGGCGGCGAGGGACGGAGCCCCGTTTTGGTGTTTTCGGACTGTGGCCGGATGGTGCAAATTTTCGGGCGTTTTACACGTGTTATCATAGCCTTGTGCGGACAGGGTCAAAGAGTTCTTAACTTCTGTAGTCTACACCTTCTGATTGTAACAACAAAAAATACGCAACCAATTTTATCAAAACTCCATCCGAGTCTCCCCCACGCCCTCCGCACCCCCTCTAGGACCTTTCCCCCATGGCCACCACTTCCAAAACCGCCGCCCCTTCTGTCGTCACACTCGCCCAGTCCGCAGCGTCTGTGAAGGCTTCTGCAACTCCGACAACCTTCAAAATTAATGTTGATCCGGCCCGCGTCCTGGGCACCCACCGCGAAGGTCAGGACCTCGTCATCGACCTGGAGAATGGGGAAAAGAAGCGCATTCAGAACTATTTTGCCAATGGCGAGAACGTCAATGAAGTGGAATTTACAGGTGCCGAAACCGCAACACCGCCGGGGACATCGTCGCTGTTCGGTGATCTGTTCGCGGCCGGCAGCGAGAGTGCCAGCAGCATGGGCGGCACTGCCGGTCTGGCCGCACTTGGGCTGGGTGGCGTGGTCGCTGCCGCTGCCGGTGGCGGTTCGAAATCAAGCGCGAGCAACGCCGCATCTCCCGCAGCGTCCGGTGTGACGGCCAATGCGAACGGCACGGTCTCAGTGTCGGGTGCCGCCACGCCAGGTGCTGCTGTCAAAGTCACGTTCCCTGACGGCACGATCAGCAACGTCACCGCCGGCGTCGATGGCACGTATGCGGCGACCTCGACCACGCCACAGACCTCTGGTGCCGTCACGGTCTCGGTCAAGGAGCCCAACAGCGCCGCCACCAACACCAGCACGACCACCTTTCAGGATACAACGGCACCAACCGCACCCGCCGCCACCACAACGACGGCAAACACCAACGGCACGCTCACCGTCGCCGGCTCGACCGAGCCTGGCGCGACCGTGAAAATCACCTTTCCTGATGGAACGTCAGCAACCGTAACGGCCGGCACGAACGGCGCTTACACTGCCACATCCACCAAGCCGCAGCCGAGCGGCAGCGTCTCGGTATCCGCCACCGACGCTGCCGGCAATACATCGCCGGCCGCAGTATCCACGTTTACCGACAAAACCGCCCCACTGACTCCCGTTGGCACGGCGGTCACGCCCAACGTCAACGGCACGTTGACAGTTGCTGGTTCAGCTGAACCCGGTTCGACCGTGAAAGTCACCTTCCCCGATGGGACCACAGCGAGCGTCACCGCTGGTGCGACCGGCACTTACACGGCCACCTCCGCCGCGCCACAAACGTCTGGCGCTGTCTCAGTCAAAGCCACCGATGCGTCCGGCAATACGTCAACGGCAGCAGCAGCCACCTTCACTGACACCACCGCGCCCGCCGCACCTGCCGGCACCGCCCTCACGCCCAACACCAACGGCACGCTCACTGTTTCAGGGAACGCCGAGCCGGGCTCGACTGTGAAGGTCACATTCCCGGACGGCACTGTCGCCAGTGTCACCGCTGCCGCCAACGGAACCTACGCCGCGACCTCTGCCGCACCGCAAACAACGGGAGCCGTTTCGATCAAATCGACCGACGCTGCTGGCAATGCCGCGTCTGTCGTCAACGCCGTATTCGCTGACGCCACCGCACCTGCTGCACCCGCCAGCACAGTAACCCCCAACGCCACCGGCACGCTCACCGTGACCGGCACCGCAGAACCGGGCTCGACTGTGAAGGTCACCTTCCCCGACGGCACGGTCGCCAGCATCACCGCGAGCCCGACGGGCGCCTATTCCGCCACTTCGGCCGCACCACAGACCACGGGCTCCGTATCAGTCAAAGCCACCGATGCCGCAGGCAACACGTCCGCAGCCACCACCACCGCCTTCGCGGACACCAAAGCGCCGGCAACGCCGGCCAGCACGACCGTCACGCCAAACGCTGACGGTACGCTCAGCGTCGCGGGTTCAGCAGAACCAGGCTCAACCGTGAAGGTCACATTCCCGGATGGCACCATCGCGAGTGTCACCGCCAGCCCAACGGGTGCCTACTCCGCCACCTCCGCTGCGCCGCAGGGCACCGGCCAGGTCAAAGTCGCGGCCACCGATGCAGCCGGCAACACGTCGGCCGCCGTTGGTCTGCCCTTCGTCGACACCAGCGCGCCAGCCAAGCCGGCCATCACCGCGACCGGCAACGCCGACGGCACCGTCACCGTCTCCGGCACCGCTGAACCCGGCAGCACTGTGAAAGTCACGTTCCCGGACGGTACGACGGCCAGCGTCACCACACCGAACGGCGTCTTCGCCGTGACCTCGGCCGCGAGCCAGCCCTCGGGCTCCGTCTCGGTCGTCGCCAAAGATCCCGCCGGCAACGTCTCGCCAGCAGCAACCAACGCATTCGCTGACACATCCGCGCCTGCAAAGCCCAGCCTCGCCACCACGGCCAATCCCGACGGCACCCTCTCGGTCTCCGGCACGACTGAGCCGGGTGCATCGGTAAAAGTCACCTTCCCCGACGGCACCATCGCCAACGTCATTGCCGGTCCCACCGGCGCCTACAGCGCGACCTCGGTTGACAGCCAGCCGTCTGGCTCCGTGTCGGTCATCGCCAAGGATGCCGCTGGCAACGTTGCGCCAGCCGCGACGACCGGCTTCGCTGATACGACGGCGCCGACCAAGCCCTCGCTTGGCGTTGCTGCCAACGCCGACGGGACGCTCACCGTATCGGGCGTCGCCGAACCGGGCAGCACGGTGAAAATCACCTTCCCCGATGGAACGATCGGCACCGCCACAGCAACGGCTGCTGGCACTTACGCCGCCACCTCCGCCACGCCACAGCCGTCGGGCAGCGTTTCTGCCATCGCCAAAGATCCGGCTGGCAACGCATCGCCTGCCACAACGAATACCTATGCCGACACCAGCGCGCCCGCCAAGCCAACCGTTGGCGTCGCCGCCAATGCGGACGGCACCATCACGGTCTCCGGTTCGGCTGAACCGGGCAGCACCGTGAAAGTCACCTATCCAGACGGCACCACGGCCACCGCCACTGCCGGCCCCAGCGGCTCGTTCTCGGTGACTTCGCCGAACAACCAGCCTTCAGGCAACGTCTCGGTTGTCGCCAAAGACCCAGCCGGCAACGCCTCGCCCGCCGCCACGTCCGCCTATGCCGATAGCACACCGCCCGGCGCGCCAACGCTCGCCAGCGCCTCCAACACCGACGGCACACTCACGGTCTCGGGCACCGCTGAGCCCGGCAGCATCGTGAAGGTCACGTTCCCCGATGGCAGCACGGCCAACGCCGTTGCCGGTGCCAACGGCCTTTACAGCGCAACGTCGGCCATAGCGCAGCCGTCAGGCAGCGTCTCGGCGATCGCCAAGGACCTTGGCGGCAATGCCTCGCCTGCAGCCAGCGCGGCTTATGTCGATGTCACGCCACCCGCCAAGCCGACGCTTGCAACCACCGTCAACGCTGACGGCACCGTCACAGTCTCCGGCAGCGCCGAACCGGGCAGCACTGTGAAGGTCACGTTCGCTGACGGCACCAGCACCAACGCCACAGCCTCTGCTGCGGGCACCTACGCCACCACCTCGGCCACCAACCAGCCGTCCGGCACCGTCTCCGCCATCGCCAAGGATTCATCCGGCAACGCCTCGCCAGTTGCCACCACTGCCTATGCCGACGCCAGCGCTCCAGTAAAGCCGACGCTCGCCGCCGCCGCCAACGCCGACGGCACGGTCACTGTGTCCGGCACCGCTGAATCGGGCAGCACCATCAAGGTCACGTTCCCCGATGGCGCCATTGGTACCGCAACTGCCAGCCCCACCGGCATCTACGCCGTGACTTCCGCTGCCCCGCAGCCCTCTGGCCCCGTCTCGGCTCTCGCCAAAGACGCGGCTGGCAACGCTTCGCCTGCAGCCAGCGCCAGCTACGCGGACGCCACAGCGCCCACCAAGCCCACTCTGAACCAGACAGCCAACGCCGATGGCACGCTCACAGTCTCCGGCAGCGCCGAACCTGGCACCAGCGTGAAGGTCACGTTCCCGGATGGCACGATCGCCACTGTCGTCGCCTCGCCGACGGGCGCCTATGCCGCCACATCGAACGGCAACCAGCCGTCCGGCAACGTCTCGGCCACCGCTAAAGACGCTGCGGGCAATGTGTCGCCTGCGATGACGTCCGCTTATGCTGACGCCACAGCGCCGTCCAAGCCCTCTCTGACCACCGGTGCCAACGCCGATGGCACGCTCACGGTCTCTGGCAACGCCGAGCCCGGCAGCGCGGTCACCGTCACCTTCCCAGATGGCACATCGGCAAACGTCACGGCCAACGCAGCGGGCAGTTACGCGGCGACCTCGGCGGCCAACCAGCCCGCCGGCACCGCAACTGCTGTCGCCAAAGACACCGCCGGCAACATCTCGCCGACGGCGTCTGCCACCTATGCCGACGCCATAGCACCGTCCAAGCCCACGCTGTCCTCATCGGCCAATGCCGATGGCACACTGACGGTCTCAGGCACGGCCGAACCCGGCGCGTCGGTCACCGTCGCTTTTCCCGATGGCACCTTCGGCACCGTCGCCGCTGGCCCCACCGGCGCTTACACGGCAACCTCGCCCGGCATCCAGCCGACCGGTCCCGTCGTCGTCACGGCGAAAGATCCGGCCGGCAACGTGTCCGCGCCCGGCAAAGGCATCTATGCCGATGGCACCGCACCCACGGCACCCACCGTCGCTCTCGCTTCCAATGCTGACGGTACGGTCACCGCCTCTGGCTTCACCGAGCCGGGCGCGAGCGTGAAAGTCACGTTCCCCGACGGCACCAGCACCACGGTCACCGCCGGCGCGAACGGCATCTACATGGCCACGTCGGCTGCCAGCCAACCATCTGGCGCAGTCACCGCCGTCGCCAAAGACCTGGCCGGCAACGCCTCTGCCATTGGCAATGGCAGCTATGTCGATGCCACCGCACCCGCCAAGCTCACGCTGTCCTCAACTGCGAACGCTGATGGCACGCTCACTGTGACGGGCGTCGGCGAACCCGGCGCGTCTGTGAAGGTCACCTTCCCGGATGGTACGACCAAAACCGTCGGCGCCGGGCCCGATGGTGCCTACACGGCCACCTCCGCCGGCAACCAGCCGTCCGGCACCGTCAACGCCGTCGCCACCGATGCCGCCGGCAATAAATCACCCGCTGCCAGCGCGCCGTATGCCGATACGACAGCACCCAACGCGCCTAGCCTGACGGCCACCGGCAACGCCGACGGCACGCTCAAGGTTGTTGGCACGGCGGAAGCCGGCGCACTGGTGAAGGTCACCTTCCCCGACGGCACCACCGCCACTGTCACTGCTGGCCCGACAGGTGCCTACAGCGCCACATCAATCGCCAGCCAGCCTTCTGGTCCCGTCTCCGCGACCACCAAAGATGCCGCCGGCAATCTGTCTGCGCCCGCCAATGGCACTTACGCCGACACGATTGCACCGTCTGCGCCAACGCTGACAGCAACACCGAATGCAGACGGCACCGTCACGGTAGCCGGCTTTGCCGAGCCCAATGCGGTCGTGAAGGTCACGTTCCCCGACGGCACCATCGGCACCGCGACAGCCAGCACATCTGGCAGTTACGCTGCCACGTCGGCGGCCAACCAGCCTTCGGGCGCGGTCTCGGTCAAAGCCACCGACGCAGCGGGTAACGTCTCGCCAGCAGGCAGCGCCAACTACGCCGACACCATCGCACCGGCGAAGCCAACGCTCGTCTCGGCAACCAACGCCGATGGCACGCTGACGGTCTCCGGTCTCGCAGAGCCGAACAGCTCTGTCGCCGTCACCTTCCCCGACGGCACGCAGGCAACAGTCACCGCAGGGGCCAATGGCGCTTACGCGGCCACCTCGGCCGCTGCACAGCCCTCGGGCTCAATCGCTGCAGTCGCGACTGACGCTGCCGGCAATCACTCGGCCGCAGCCAACGGCACCTACAGCGATATCGGCGCGCCACCCGCCCCGGTCATCGCCCATCTCGCTGACGATGTCGGTGCTGTTATGGGTGAGATCGCCTCTGGCACCATCACCGATGACGCCAAACCGGCGCTCTCCGGCACAGCAGAAGCGGGTGCAACCGTCAAAGTCTACGACGGCGTAGCCCTGCTTGGGACCGCACTCGCAGGCCCCACCGGTGCCTGGTCGTTCACGCCGTCAGCAAGCCTTGCCGATGGTGCGCATCAGTTGACGGTCAAAGCCGTCGATGCCGCCGGCAACGGTTCTGATCCGACTTCGACGGTGTCCTTTACGGTCGACACGACAGCACCAGCAGCGCCCGTCATTGCGCATCTGGCTGATGACGTCGCCCTAATCATCGGCAATATCGCAGCCAACGGCAAAACCAACGACGCCAAGCCTGCCATCTCTGGCACGGCTGAAGCGGGCACCACCGTCAACGTCTACGACGGCGCGACGCTGATCGGCTCGACCACGGCCGATGCCGCTGGTGCTTGGTCGGTCACCCCGACGGCGGCACTCGCCGAAGGTAGCCATACGCTCACGGTCAAGGCCGTGGACTTAGTCGGCAACGTCTCGTCGGCCAGCACTGCGTTCGCCTTCACGGTAGACACGGTCACCCCAACGGAACCGACCTTTGTCGCTGGCCTGAACGCCGCCGGCAATGGCACGCTCACCGGCACCGCCGAGGCAGGCTCGACCGTCAAGGTCTACCTGGCCGGCCACACGACGGCTGACTACACGACGACAGCCGATGCCACTGGCCACTGGACTGTCATTGCGGCCCCTGGCGTCTCCACCGGCGGCACCGTCAGTGCGACGGCGACAGATGTGGCCGGCAACGTCTCGCCCATCCACACCGAAGCGGCGCAGTTCCTCACGCCGTTCGCGCCACCAGCTACAGTCGCGACGCTGACCAGCGCCACGTCCTACGCGCAGGCCGGCTACTCGGTCTCAAAAATAGGTGACTTCAACGGCGACGGCATCGACGACTTCGTGGTCGGCGCACCAGCCTCCGAAGCTGGTCATTTCGGCTACAAAACATCCGACCAGTACATCGTCTACGGCAACGCCAACGGAGTGCCATCCGCCAGCCTCGACAGTCTCAACGCATCACAAGGGATCCACATCACCGCGACCACGTTCAAGCTGCCGAACGCCGACTACGGCCAGACCGGCCAGACCGTCACCAATCTTGGTGACATCAACGGCGACGGCTATGCCGACGTCGGTATCTCCTCCAACGCCAACGACCGCGCCTATGCCGTCTTCGGCCGCGGCGGCAATGCGACCTCGGCGATCGATCTCGGTTCGATCGACGCCTCCAACAACGGTCAGGCAACGGCGGATGGTTTCGCTCTCGTCAACTGGAACACCGGCGCATGGATGGGCTCATCCATGAGCGGCGGCGACATCAACGGCGACGGCTTCGGCGATATCGTCGTCGGCTCGCTCGATGGCGGCGGCAACGGCCAAGGCCAGACCACCGTCTATTACGGTCACGCTGGCAATGGCGGCACAGCGGCGTGGGAGAATCTCTACGCCTCCCCCGATGGCTTGCACCAAATCAAAGCAAACGCTGGTTATGGTGATCGACTGAACAACACCGTCGCCAGCACGCTCAACACGACTTACAACGCCGGTGGCGGCACGTTCGACGGTGACGCGGATCTCGGCGCGCGCGCCGCCGTCATCGCCGACGTCAATGGCGATGGCTACAACGACTACATCGTGACCGCACCCCGTGCTGACCAAGCCGGCACGTGGGATACCGGCACGGCCTACTTGATGTTCGGTGGCAAGAATGGGCTCGCCCAGTTCGACCTCGCCAATCTCAAGGCCTCGCAAGGCGTCCGCTTGACGGGTAGCGAAGTCGGCGAACAGCTCGGCGGCTCCTACCAAACTGGCGTCACTACGACGCAAGGTGTCAGCAACATCAACGGCGCTTTCAGTCCACAGTCGAACTCCGTCTCCAACATCGGCGACATCAACGGCGATAGCATCGCAGACTTCGCAGTCGGCTCGCCGGGCTGGGGCAACCAGCAACTCGACAGCAACGGTCCCGGCCGCGTCTACGTCGTCTACGGCAAGGATGCGGGCGTCAACTGGGCCGGGCTCAACCTCGGCGCACTCGACGTCACCAATGGTTTCATTCTGCAGAAACCATCAGCCGGCACGAGTTCCAACGCAAACACGTCCGTCAATCAGCTTGGCTGGTCGGTGGCCGGTGGCATCGATATGAACGGTGACGGCGTCGACGATATGGTCGTCTCTGCGCCAGGCGAAGCGCTCAGCGGCATGAAGAATGCCGGCGCTGTCTACATCGTCTATGGCAAATCTGGTGGTGCGTCCGCCTTCACCTCGCTCAATGACCTCGATGCGATGGTGACGGCCGGCACCGCCAAGAAGCTCACCGGCGCGGCTGCCAAGGAGTACTTCGGCTCCAGCGTCTCCACCGGCGACTTCAACGGCGATGGCATCGGCGATGTCGCCATCGGCGCTGCCGGTGTGGCGACCTCGGCCGGGGCCACCTACATCTCCTACGGCCAGACGAAGGGCTTCACCCAAGTCGGCTCGACGAACGGCGATGACCTGCTGTCGGGTGCCACCACGGCTGGCTTGTCGGCCATCGTCGGCGGCGTCGATCGCATCAACGGTGGCCAAGGCAACGATGTCATCCACGGCATCGGCGCTGCGGCAGACACCGGCAACGGCGGCCTGTTCGACGTGGCTTACGGCGCATCCGGCAACGACACCATCGGCATCGCGGGCATGAACTTCACCCGTGTCGATGGCGGTCTTGGCTCGGATACTCTGAAGGTCGAAGGTGGCGCGCCGCTGTCGATTGATCTCAGCGCACTGGCAACCAGGATCCAAGGCTTCGAAACCTTCGATCTTGCCAACTCAGGCAGTACGCTCACTGTCGTCGCGAACGATGTCCTGCACCAGAAGTCGGTGATCACCAGCGACTTCCTGGTCAAAGGCGGCGCGACCGATCATGTCGCGCTGACCAACGCGGCTAATGCTCAGTGGTACGCTACGGGTGCCACCAAGACCATCGGCGCCAACACGTTCGATGTCTATCACAGCACTTCGTCAGACGCGACCAACGCCAACGCCGATGTCCTCATCCAACAGGGTGTGATTGTTGATCTGACACCAGCGGCGCAAGTCGTGCAGACGACAACGGCCACCAAGTCGTATGCCTACTCCGGCGCGGAAGTGGCTAACATCGGTGACTTCAACGGCGATGGTATCACCGACTACCTGGTGTCAGCACCGGCCAACGAGTGGGGCCACGAAGTGGTGTATGGCTCGAAGCAGTACGTGGTCTACGGCGACCAGAATGGCGTGCCGCAGGTTAATCTCGACGCCATGACCAAAGATCAGGGCATCGTGCTCTCGACGACGAACATCAAGTTCGGTGGGGTCGATATCGGCACTGTCGGCAGTACAGCTGCGGCCCTCGGCGATATCAACGGCGACGGTTATGCCGACTTCGCCATGGCGTCGAACCGCGGCGACAGTGCACAGGTCATCTTTGGCCGCGGCGGTAATGCGACGCAGTCGATCGACCTCGCCACATTGACAGCTAGCAACAATGGCAACGCCACCGCAGACGGATTCCATATCGCCAACTGGAACACCGGCGCTTGGATGGGTACGGGCCTGAGCGGCGGCGATATCAACGGTGACGGTTACGGTGATGTTCTCGTTGGTTCGTCGGACGCTGCCGGAAATGGCCAATATACGGTCATCTACGGGCATGCCGGGGCATCCGGTACCGCGTCGTGGCAGAACCTTTGGGCGGCGACGGACGGCCTGCACAACGTCGGCACCAACGCGGCATTCGGCACACTGCTGCCCACGACCGTATCGCAGACCACCGACACGACCGACTATTCGGCGGCGAACTATACCGCCGACAGCGATCTCGGTGACCGCATCGCAGTCGTCGGCGACGTCAACAGTGATGGGTTCAGCGACTACATCGTGACCTCACCACGCGCTGACCACAACGGTGTCGCTGATACGGGTACGGCGTTCCTCGTATTCGGCAGCAAGACTGGTCTCGGCAACTTCGACATCAAGAACCTGACGGCTGCGCAAGGCGTCAAGCTCTATGGTTCGGAGCTCGGCGAAAGCTTGGGTGGCACAACAGTCGCTACGACTGTGCAAGGCGGTATCGCCAGCCAGGGCAACATTGCCTACGGCCAATCGCACTCGGTCGCCAACATCGGTGATATCAACGGCGATGGCATCGACGACCTTGCCATCGGCTCGCCGGGTTGGGGCGACAAGGGCTTCTACGACTCGGGGGCTGGCCGCACCTACGTCATGTATGGCCAGCAGAAGGGTGTTGCCTGGTCGGACGCCAGCCTCGGCAGTTTGAATGGCACCACCGGTTTCGTTTTGTCGAAGTCGTCGGCAGGCGCGTCAAGCGCGTTGAACACGAACAACAACCAGCTCGGTTGGTCCATCGCTGGTGGTGGTGACGTCAACGGTGACGGCGTCGATGACTTTGTCGTCTCCGCGGTCGGCGAAAATGTCGGCGGCCAAAATGCGGCCGGTGCGGCCTACGTGGTCTACGGTCAGGCCGGTGCAAATGTAGCAAGCACGTTCACATCGTCGACCGATCTCGATGCTCTTGTCACGTCCGGCAAAGCCGCAAAGTTCACCGGCTCGGCAGCGCAAGATCACTTCGGTGCCTCCGTCGCCATGGGTGATTTCAACGGTGACGGCCTGGCCGACATCGCCGTCGGCGCGCCCGGCAGCTCGGCTGGTGGCACGGATGCGGGCCAGACGAGGTTCATCTACGGCTCGCAGGCGCATCTCACCCAGGCCGCATCGGTCAACGGTGAAACGCTGTTGGCTGGTGAGACATCGACCGGCTACGCAGCCATCGTCGGCGGCGTCGATCGCATCAGCGGCGGCCTCGGTAACGACACCATCACGGGCATCGGCAGCAGCGCCGACACCGGCAACAACGGTCTGTTCGACGCAGCCTATGGCGGCGCCGGCAACGACAGCATCGAGATCGTCGGCACCAACGTCACACGTGTTGATGGTGGCCTCGGCACCGATACGCTGAAGTTCAACGCGTCCGGCATCGATCTCGATCTCGCGGCAGCGGGCGCGAAGGTGCAGGGCTTCGAGGCCTTCGACATCGGTGGCACGGGCGCTAACAGCCTGAGCCTGCGTCTCGCCGATGTGCTCCAGCAAAAGGACAATCCAACCCTGTCCTTCCAAGTGCTCGGCGGTGCCGATGACAGCGTCACGCTGACGAATGCCAATGGCGGAACCTGGGCCGCCACCGGTGCTTCCAAGAGCATCAATGGACACACCTTTGACGTGTATCACAACTCAGCCTTGGTGGCGGCCAACACCCAAGGTGACGTGCTTCTTGAGCAAAGCCTGCAGGTCCACGTGGTCTAAGGGCGCACGCGAACAGGCGTTGTACAAAAAGTAGCGGGGCAGAAGTCGTCCCGCTATGTCTATGAAATTCAATGATATGGCTTTGAGTTATCATGCGTCAATGCGCGCTGTGGCCTCTTGGTCACGGCGCGTCCGCAACGCGCAGCCGTGGCGCTTGAATGTAATATTATAGGTTGTGTTACTCGGCAAATGCTCGCAAAGGAGGATGCTCGTAAAGGTTGTGTATGTGGAGTTGTTGCGTGATGCGTTGTGCGTCTTTGGCCCCCACCCTGGCAGCGCTGACTATGGTCGGCGCGGTCACAGCAGGATGTAGCTCTGACATGCTGTCTGCCACTCCGTCCAACGTCTCAGGGTCTCGTACGACGCCCGTTAGCGGCGGACCTTCTGCTCTGTGGTCAACCGCCGTGGAGCCTATCGTCCAGCCCCGTTTGCCGGTGCTTTCAACCGGCCCCCGGCAGAGCAGCATCGACCTCGCCACCACCGTCTCCTTGGCCCTCGCCCGCCATCCCGAGATCGGCCGCGCCAGCGCCGAGATCGCGCGAAGTGGCGGCGATCTGCAGGTCGCCGAAAGCGCCTGGTACCCCAAGCTCGGCTACACTTCGTCGTTCGGCAAATCGAGCGCTACCACAGCCTCCTCCGCCGATACCGCGAGCGTGCACGCCGGCCTCGAAGTCAATCAGTTGATCTACGATTTCGGCCGCGCCGACAGCCAGATCCAGGCCGCCCGTGCCGCCCGCGCGCAACGTTCGGCCGAATTCGTCGACACTGAAGAGCGCGTCGCGCTCACCACCAGCGATGCTTATCTCGAACTCGCCCGCGCACAGGCACTGCTTGGCGCGTCGTCACGCTACCTCACCGCCCTCGTCAACCTGCGCACAACGATCTCCATCCGCGCTGACAGCGGGGCTGCCAACCGTGCCGACGTCCATGTCGCCGAAACCCGCGTGCAAAGCGCCAAGGCTGAGCGCATCCGATCGCAGACCCGCTTCCTCACCGCCCAGGCGCGGCTTTTCCAACTGACCGGCGCCGCGATCACCCAGGTCATACCGCCCGCACCGATGATTGCGCGGCTGATCCAGATGATTGAAGCGGCACCTGCCAGCCAAGGCACCGGCATCGCCGCCGCCGAACAAGCCACCGACGCCGCGCGCGCCCGTCTCAAGATCGCGCAGGCCTCATACTATCCAGCCATCGGTGCCCGCGCAGCCTACACGCGGCCGTTCAGCAACGACGCAACCACGGCCACATCAACCATCGGCCTCACCGTCACCGGTGATCTTTTCAATGGCGGCAATAGTGCGGGGCGCGTTCTGGCAGCCACCGGCGATCTGTCTGCCGCCGAGCGCTCGACGTCTTTGGCGCGTCTCACCAACACTACCGAAGTCGCCGTTGCGCGGGCTGAAATCGCCGGTGCCCGCGACCGCACCGGCACCCACGACCGCCAGCTCGAAAGTGCCCGCAACGCGCGTGAGACGTCGCTCGCCGAATACACCATCGGCAAGCGGACACTGACCGATGTGCTCAATGCTGAGCAGGAAATCTTCCGCGCCGAAACCGACCGCACCAACGCCGACAGCGACGCCAATCTGGCGATCATCCGCGCCGCCGCGGCCCGCCAAGTGCTGATCGCGTGCCTGTCGCAGATGCGGGCCCAGATGCGGGATCATATGTGAAGCCATCGTTTCAAATCTGTCTTGTGCTTGCCCGTCGCCTGCGTCCCGGCACTCTCTGAGGACACCGCATGGTGACGCAACCGCCCGAACCAACCGCCGCCGATGCCGCCGCCTGGGCGCGCGCGCTCGTCGCTGTCGCGCAGACGTTCGAGATGTCGCCGTCGCTCGAAGCCACGCGGCTGCATCTTTTGGCGGCCCCTCACTTGTCCCTCGGGTCGCGCGTTCTGGCTGCAGCAACGCTCACCGGTCTCAGTGGGAGTTTTGCGGCGATGCGCAAGCGCGGCAAAACCCCGCTCACACCGTTTATCGCCGAACTGCAGGGCGGTGAACTCATCGTCATCCGCCAACTCAGTGCTGATCGCGCCGTGGTGATCACCTTCGCCGCCGATAGCATTCTGGAGCGCGAAGTGTCGCGTGCCTGGCTCAACGAGGCGATCATCGGGCCGGTCCTCCAGGTGGCGCGCCGCGGGCCCATTCGCGACACTCGCATCGATGCGTATCTCGCGCCCTACCGCCGGTCCTGGTTCCGCAGTCTCTTGCGCGGCCACATGCTGCGCTACGTTGAACTCGCGGGCGGGGCGCTATGCGGCAACATCCTGGCACTTGCCACGGCCATCTTCGCCATGCAGCTGTGGGATCGTGTGGTGCCGGCGCAATCACTCCCCACGCTGTGGGTGCTCACGCTGGGTGTTGCTCTCGCGCTCGCTTTCGAACTCGTCATCAAGATCATGCGCGTCGTCATCTCAGATGGGTTTGGCAAAGAACTTGATCTGAAAATGTCGGCGCTATTTTTCGCGCGTGCCCTCGACTTACGCAATGACGCCCGGCCCCGCTCACCCGGCACGCTCATCGCCCAGCTGCGTGAACTCGATCAGATCCGCGATCTCCTCACCTCCACGACGCTCTCTGTGCTGTTTGAGCTGCCGTTCATCGTCACCTTCATCGTCGTCATTGCGCTGATCGGCGGCCCGCTGGTCTATATCGTGCTTGCCGTTATCCCGATTGTGCTGCTGTTCTGCCTCATCATCCAGTGGCCCATGGCGCGCCTGTCGCACGCGGGTATCCGCGAAAGCGCGCTGCGCAATGCGATGTTGGTCGAATCCATCGAGCGCATCGAGGACATCAAGTCACTGCAGGCCGAAGCCCGTTTCGTCGCCGTCTGGGAGCAGCTCAACGCCGAAAGCGCGCGCATCGCCAAGAAGAATCGCTTTCTCTCAGCCCTGCTCACCAACGTCACCCTCACCTTGCAGCAGGCAGCCTACGTCGCCGTGCTCGTCGCCGGCGTTTATCTGGTGCTCGACAACACCATGACCACCGGCGCGTTGATGGCCTGCTCCATGTTGACCAGCCGTGCCATTGCGCCACTGGCGCAGATCGCCGGTGTTTTCGCCCGCTGGCAGGGGGCCAAGGTGGCGCGCCAGGGGCTCGACAGCCTGCTGAAGCTCCCGGTTGATCACGGCACCGGCGCGCAGCGGTTCCACCGGCCGCTGCTGCAGCCGTCACTCGTCTTCGAAAACATCCAGCACGCCTATGACAAAGGCCAGCGGCCGGTCCTCACAGTCCCGACGCTCGCGATCAAACCTGGCGAACGCGTCGCCATTATCGGCCGCATCGGCTCCGGCAAGTCCACGCTGCTCAAGCTCGCGTCCGGCCTGATGCCACCCGCCGAGGGCCGCGTGCTGGTGGATGGCACCGACATGGCCGCCATCGAAACCGCCGACATCCGCCGCGATATTGGCAGCTATCATCAGGACGCCGGACTTTTCGTCGGCACCGTGCGCGCAAACCTGCAGTTAGGTGCCACCAGCGCCAGCGACGAAGACCTGCTCGCGGCTCTTTCAACCGTCGGTGCCGGCGCGCAGATCTTCACCGAAGGCCAGGGTCTCGACATGACCGTGCAAGAGGGTGGCCGCGGGCTCTCAAACGGCCAACGCCAGGCACTTCTGCTCGCGCGCACTCTCGTCCGCGCGCCCCGCGCTCTGCTCCTCGACGAGCCGACCGGCGCCATGGACGAAAGCACCGAGCGGACCTTCGTTGCCAATCTCCGCCAGTGGCTCGGTCCGCGCACGTTGATCGTCGCCACGCATCGCTATGCGCTGCTCGACATCGTGGACCGCGTCATCGTCATGGACCAAGGCCGCATCGTGCTCGATGGCCCGCGTGCTGAGGTGGTCCAGAAGCTGTCCGGCGGTCCGTTGCCGGGTGCCAAGCCCGTCGCCCGCGCACCGGCTCTCGTTGTCACAGGAGCCGCCCATGGCGCATAACCTCGCAAGCGCCGATGCTTTTGCCGACGCCCTGGCCGATGGGCCGGCCAAGCGCCGCGCCTCCGCCACGTTGTGGGTGACCATGGCGTGTGTGAGCGCCTTCGTCGCCTGGGCCAGCGTGTTCGAGATCGACGAAGTGGCCGTTGGGCAGGGCAAAGTCACGCCCTCCAGCAAAGGGCAACTGGTCCAATCGCTCGAAGGCGGTATTCTCTCTGAACTGCTGGTGCATGAGGGCGATATCGTTGACGCCGGACAGGTGATCGCCACGCTCGATCCCGTGCTCGCCCGTTCAATCGCTGAAGAAACCGGCGCGCGTATAAAAGCGCTGTCGGCGACTGCTGCCCGGCTGACAGCCGAGACCGTTGGTGCCGCAACGATCGGTTTCCCAACCGGCCTCGATGCCGGACCCGAACTCATCAACCGCGAGCGCTCGCTGTTTGACACGCGCCGCACGGCTCTCACGGAAAAAACCGTGGCCATCGAGAAGCAACTCGTCCTCGCCGAGCGTGAACTCGCCATCACTGAGCCCCTGCAAAAAAGCGGTGCCGCCAGCGAAGTCGAAGTGCTGCGTCTGAAGCAAAAAGTGCTCGAACTCGCAGCCAAGGTCGCCCAGTACCAGAGCGACTACACAGTCGCCGCCAAGGAAGAACTCTCCAAGGTGATGACCGAACTCGAACCGTTGCGTAAAACCTGGGATGGCCGCGTCGACAAGCTCAAGCGCACCACGCTCACCGCCCCCATGCGCGGCATTGTGAAAGATATCGC
>JANNEU010000355.1:0-4918 GCA_031379035.1 Hyphomicrobiaceae bacterium
GGCCTTCCTTTGGCGCAAAGCCGGCGATCATTCGGTCAAGCAGGTCTGGCGGGATCTCCGGCATATCGCCGAGCATCACCACCGCACCGTCCACACCAGATGGCAGTGCTGCCAAGCCAGCCTTGAGCGACGCCGACAACCCATCGGCGAAATGCGGGTTCTCAACAAACGTTACATCGAGCCCCGCCAGCGCCGACCTTACCGCATCAGCCTGGTGGCCCAGCACCACATGAACCGGCCGCGCCGCAGATGCGAGCGCCGTCGCCACCACGCGTCGCACGATCGGCACGCCGGCCACGTCCGCCAGCAGCTTGTTCTCCCACCCCATCCGCGTGGATCGACCAGCGGCCAGCACAAGCGCCGCGATGCGAGGCGCCTGCCGCATCGTTTCGGCCGGCGGCACCGCGGCGCCAAGCCGAGGCTGCGGACGGCTGTCGATTTCCTTTAGCAGTCCACCAAGCCCCATCTGCGCAATGTCAGCCGACGTAACCCGCACACCAGCCAGCGTCCGTTCCAGGACCCAATCGAAACCGTTAAGCTTCAACGATGCCGCGCAGCTAGGCAGACCGATCACTGGCATCGCGCCAAGCCTCCCCAGCAGCAATAGATTGCCGGGATCGACGGGCATGCCAAGCCGCTCGATCTCGCCACCGGCAGCCACCAACCCCGCCGGAATGACATCGGCTCGGTCAACAATCGCCGAGGTCGCAAAGATCAGAATCAGCGACACGCCGTCAGCGGCCAGCTGAGCAATCGCATCGCGCACAGCAGCTGTCGTATGCGCAACGGTCACGGTCGTCGCAATTGAACTACCAAGCGGCACCAAGCGCTGCGCCACAGCCTCGCGTCGCCGGTCCAGCACCTGGGCTTTGGTCCCTTCGAACGCCGTCAAAATGAGCCCGGCCTGATGAGCTTGAAACGGTGCGACTGAGATCAGTCCTTGAGCGGTCTCCCGCTCGGCGCGCGTCACAATTGCCCTCGGCACGGCGAAGGGAATGATCTTCACAGTCGCCAGCATCTGCCCTGTGGCGACGCGGGCATGTGGCGCAACTGTAGCCAACGTAATCCGCTCATCGATAGCGTTCAGCCGCGACAACATGTCGGGGTTGATCAGCACCAGTCCGTCACACGCCGCAAAGATGTTGGCGCGGCCGGTAAATGGGGCAGCGACGCGCGTTAGTGCGCCCGCAACCAGCGTTGCAATCTGCTCAGCCGCAGCGTCTTCAGCCACATCATCGGCGTCCAGGCGCGCAGCAATAACGGTCTTATGTCCCGCCGCCTTGAGATCAATGATATCGGCAGCCGTGAGAACCCGCCCTTTCTTGAGCATGCTGCGGCCAGCCCGGGTCGAATGCGCAAGCACCACGCCAAGCGCATCTTCAAGGGCGAAATCACCGAAAATCATGCGTCAGGTTCCGTTCCTGCGAGGCGTCGCACCGGCAGTACATACCACGGCGTGACACGCCGCTGCCGTCCTGCATACAGACCATAGACACACCGTCGCACGCCAGCTTAACCACGTGCCTTTGCTTCGCCTTAAGGTGACAGTCTTATTCTGCAACGCTAGGATCCCTGCGGAGCCGCCAGCATGAAAATGCAAAGCCTACAGTTTGGCCGCGTCCTGATCGACGGCCTGCGATCGCTCGTGCTGCTGAGACCGCGGGCAGAGGCCTTCAGCGTCGGACTTCCGGTTGCCGTTACAGTATGTCTGCTTTACGTCTGCGCTTTGGCTGGGCTGGAGTATGTCTTGGCAACGCCACCACGCCACTTCTCTGCCGCCGGCGTTTCATCGGCCGTCGCCGGATTGGGCGTCATGCTCGCTGGACTTTGCTGGCTGCCGCTCGGCCGCTTCGGCGTTGATCGCGGACGGCTGTTTGTGGGCACAACGGCCACCGGCGCGTTGCTGTTAGCGCTGTTCACGCCCTTGATGGCAGCGTGGATGTGGCAGTTCGGATCAACGCCCGAAGAGACGCAGGCCATGGTGCTTATCCTGGCTTTGGTGGCCTTCGTGACAGTTCTCGGCCTTGGCGCCCTGATCACGTTCCGCCTCACCTATGGATTGGCCGGGCGGCGCGGCGTCATTCCTGCGTTGATGGTCGTTCTTCTGATGATCCCTGCCGCGTTCCTGTTGCCATCCCGCGAAGTGATTGCCGGTGCCACCAGCACGCCAACAGAATACTCTCTCCTGCAATTGGCAGTCGATGCGCTGCGCCCCGCCCCCGCAGACACCGCCGAGACGGCAGCCGCCGATCAACGTCCCGCCATCGACGGCGAAGCCACCATGATGCGACAACACGCGCTCATGGCCTCGGCGACGGGCACGCTGCTCCCGGCACGCGATGACCAGACCGAACTCTATTTCCTCGGCTTCGCGCCTTACGGCGGTCAGGACGTTTTCAAGCGCGAGGTGGCGTCCGTCAAAGAGCTGTTCGATGCGCGCTTCGGTACTGCGGGACGGTCCCTCGCTCTTTCAAACAATCGCGACACGGTCGACACGTTGCCGCTCGCCAGCGTTTCCAACTTGGAAACGGCACTCGCCGAAATCGGCCGTCGCATGCGTCCAGAGCGTGACGTGCTGGTGCTGTTCGTCACCTCGCATGGATCGAACCAGCTCATCTCGGTCGATTTCCGTGGCTTCCGCCTCAACGATCTGACACCGGCCCGCCTCACAAAAGCGTTCGACGTGTCCGGCATTAAGAACCGCGTGCTGGTGCTATCAGCCTGTCACTCAGGCAGCTTCGTCGATGCCATGCGCAACGACGATACGCTGATCCTCACCGCCGCCCATGCCGACAAAACGTCGTTCGGCTGCAGCAATGAACGCGAGTGGACCTACTTCGGCGACGCCTACTTCAATCATGCCATGCGGGAGGAACGGTCATTTATAACCGCCTTTGAACGCGCCCGCGCGTTGATCGAAAAATGGGAAAAAGAACAGGGCTTGACCCCGTCCGACCCGCAGATATCCGTCGGCACATCCATCCGCGCGAAGATCGATGCGCTCCTGGCAGCGCGGCTCGCCTCGGCGCGCTGATCCAGCATCAAGCCACCGCCCGCACGATCTCCGCCTTCATAGCACGCACAGCCTCCGCCATCCCGACCATGATCGCTTCGCCAACGAGGAAATGGCCGATATTGAGCTCGACCACATGCGGTAACGCTGCAATCGGCGCGACGTTCGCTGTCGTCAGGCCATGCCCCGCGTGGCACTCCAGGCCGATTGCACCCGCATGCGCAGCCGCCAGCTTGAGCCGTGCGAGTTCCCGCGGATTGCCAAGGTGCTCCGCATAGGCCCCCGTATGCAGTTCGACCACCGGTGCCCCAAGCGCCCGTGCCATATCGAGTTGCGCGGCGTCCGGATCAACAAACAGCGATACGCGAATACCAACCTCCCGCAGCCGCGCGATGTACGGCTTGAGATGCGCCTGTCCGCCGATGATATCGAGACCACCTTCAGTCGTCACTTCGGTCCGCTTCTCCGGCACCAGACACACCGCATGCGGCATGACCCGCAGCGCAATACCCATCATCTCCTCAGTCGCCGCCATTTCAAAGTTCAGCGGCTTGGTGATGCGCTCCTTCAGCGCCTGAATGTCAGCATCGCGAATATGCCGGCGATCCTCGCGCAGATGCGCGGTGATACCATCGGCACCAGCCGCAATCGCAATCTCGGCGGCACGCACCGGATCAGGATACGCCACGCCGCGCGCATTCCGCACGGTCGCCACGTGATCGATATTCACTCCAAGTCGAATTTGGCGCATGCTATTCTCCAGTCGCTGGCGGTGCCCCACGCCAAAACGTCGTCCCACCTCATGAACGATTTACATCGCAACGGAGCGTGCATTCCAGCCGAAAATCGCCGGAGCAAGGCCTCCAACGTCGGGCCAATCGAAGCAGGCCATGCCTACCCGCAGTTCTCTAACCCTCAGTTCTCTAACCCTCAGTTCTCCGGCCCCAACCGCTTCAGATCAGCCAGGCTCGCCAGATACTCAAAATAGGATTTCTGGCACGTCTTCGCAGATACGCTCAGCATGGTCCGAGCCGCAGCCTTGTCGTCACGCAATAGATGCCACTGCCCCGCATAGAAATGCGCCTCGCACTTTTCATCCGCATTGGACGCCGCCTTCAGAATGGCCTCGGGACTGCTCTTCCCGCTCAACAAGCTAAAGACCTCAATCGCCCAAGCATCGGATTTCAACGTCCCAGCATCCAGCAAACGCTTCCCGTCACTGGTCAGCTCGATCACCGCCGTGCCACCGGCCGCCGCTCTGGCACGCGCAAGATAGCGAAAGATGACGCGATAGACGCTATTGTCCCCGTCCAATTGCCCCGCACGGGCGAAGTCAGCAACTGCGGAAACACTGTCGCCGCTGTAGAACCGAGCGTAGCCGCGCTTCTCGACGTAGGCGGCACTTTTTGTGTTCAGACCGATTGCGCTGTCATAGTCGGCGATCGCACTCGCGAAGTTGCCCTGATCGCGATAGGCGTCGCCCCGTGCGGCAAACAACGTCACATCTTTAGGCGTCAGCTCAATCGCACGCCCGTAGTCTTGCACAGCACTGCCAAAATCGCCCCTGCGATAATGTGCATTGGCCAGGTTTTTGACAAGGATAGCATCCTTCGGAGAAAGCTTAGACGCTTCCTTGTAGCTCTCGATAGCCTGCCCGTAATTGCCCTTGTTGAAGTGCTCATTGCCGAGTCGATTGTGCACCGTAACCAGATATGAATCGATCTCAGCCGCATATTTCGCGTCCAACGCAGCGGCCTTGCGAATATCTGCCTCCTCGCTGAACTGAGTGGGCTGAGCGGTCGGTCTGCGGCTTGATCCTGATGGCAGAGCATAGGCCGACGCGCCGGTCGGCGGTCAAGGCCGCGCGTTTCAGCGCGCCCGCAGGGCTTGGCCTTGAAGGCCGGC
>JANNEU010000361.1:0-9146 GCA_031379035.1 Hyphomicrobiaceae bacterium
CGCGACGCTGATCGCCAAGATGAAAAACGGCAAGCTCACCGTGACGGATGAAAACGGCGGCGTCGCCACCGTCACGATTGCCGACGTGCGGCAGGCGAACGGCGTCATCCACGTCGTCGATCGCGTGCTGTTGCCAAAGTAAGGCGCGCGTGTGGCTTGCAGGTCGTTTGTCTTGCGAGCCACCGCCACTTCTAAGTTTCAGCTCGCTTTGCCTCGTCACATCATCGCAACAGCTTTGCTTATGGCGTGTTGCGGCCCCACTGCTCGCATGCAAACTTCGCGACTGCTAAGGTCGAGATTTCTGAAAGGCGCTGACGATGGCAACCTATAAGGGCGAATGTTTCTGTGGTGCGGTGAAAGTCGAGGCGAGCGGCGCGCCGGAGGGTATGGGTTATTGCCATTGCCGATCGTGCCGGTCGTGGTCGGCAGGGCCGGTCAATGCGTTCACGCTGTGGAAGCCGGAGAACGTGCGGGTGACTGCCGGCGCGGAGCATGTCGCTACGTTCACAAAGACGGCTGCGAGTGAGCGACAATTCTGCAGAAAGTGCGGCGGTCATCTAATGGCCAACCATCCGGGCATGGGCTTGATCGATGTGTATGCAGCCACCTTGCCGACGCTGACATTCAGCCCGGGGCTGCACGTCAACTACGCCGAGACCGTGCTGCCGATGAAGGACGGCCTGCCGAAGATGAGAGACTTTCCCAAGGAGTTCGGCGGCTCCGGCGAGGCGCTACCGGAGTAGACGAGGCATTATGCCGTGCAAGGACGGCGGCGATGAACGGGGCCTAACGGCACCCTTCAGAACGGGTTAATCGCCGAGGGCGCTTATTGAGCGGAAGAGTGCAGTCCCCGCCCTCTCAAAGGAACGCCAATTATGACCCGCACACTTCTCGCCGCTGCTGCCGTCCTGGGCACCCTGACGACGGGTGCCATGGCTGACCGCATCGATCAGCGCCAGGCAACCCAAGCAGAACGCATCGAACAGGGCCGCCGCTCGGGCGAATTGACACGCAGCGAGGCGTCTTCGTTGCGCGCCGAGCAGGCCCGGATTGCCGATTTGGAACGCCGCGCAAAAGCAGATGGTGTCGTGACGCGACAGGAAGCGCGCGTGCTGAACCGCGCCCAGCATGAGGCGGGCCGCCATATCTCTCAGGAATCGCACGACAGCCAGCGGTCTTGGTATCGTCGCTGGTTCTGATGCGCGGTTTGCGTTGAAACGATTTTACAGGGCCGCAGCGATGCGGCCCTGTTTGTTTGCGTCTGCCGACGCGAGCGGCCTACGACTTATCCGCGTTGTTGAGGCGCGCGATCAGGCTGGACGTATCCCAACGTTTGCCGCCCATTTTCTGCACTTCCGAATAGAACTGATCAACGATGGCGGTGACGGGGAGGCTGGCACCATTTCGACGGGCTTCGGAGAGCGCGATCGAGAGATCCTTGCGCATCCAATCGACGGCGAAGCCGAAGTCGAACTTGCCGTCGCCCATCGTCTTCCAGCGGTTCTCCATCTGCCAGGAGCCGGCCGCACCTTTGGAAATTGTTTCCATCACGGCAGGCAGATCGAGGCCGGCCTTCTGCGCCATGTGGATGCCTTCAGCCAAACCCTGCACGAGCCCGGCGATGCAGATCTGATTGACCATCTTGGTCACTTGGCCAGCGCCGGAAGGACCAATAAGCGTGGCCATGCGGGCGAAGTGATCAATGACGGGCTTGGCGCGATCATAGATAGCCTTATCGCCACCGATCATAACGGTGAGCACACCGTTCTGGGCGCCAGCCTGACCGCCAGAAACGGGTGCATCGAGAAAGCCGAAGCCCTTGGCGTTGGCGGCCGCATAGAGTTCACGCGCAACGTCGGCAGACGCTGTGGTGTTGTCGATGAAGATGGTGCCCTTGCCCATCGTCTCGAATGCGCCGCCCTTGGCCGTTGTGACGGAGCGCAGGTCATCATCGTTGCCGACGCAGCAAAAGACGAAATCGGCACCTTTGGCGGCATCGGCCGGTGTGGCAGCGGCTGTGCCGCCGAATTCCTTCACCCAAGCGGCAGATTTTTCGGCGTTGCGGTTATAGACGGTGAGGTCGTGGGCACCCTTTTTACGGATGTGCCCCGCCATCGGGTAACCCATCACTCCCAACCCGATCCATGCGACTTTTGCCATGTGGTGCTCCTTCGTGAAACTCAGGGGCGCTCCATAGCGGACAATCGCGGGGCTGTCATATCTTGCGACGCCCCGCAGATATCAAGGCTTCGGCCATCACTGTTTCGGCGGCGCTGCGGCGCGCTTGTCCTGCTTGGCGGCGCGGGCGGCGAGCATGTCGGCGCAGGTCGGAGAGAGCCGCGCCTTGTTGGTGTCCAGGCATTGACGACGGGCCGGTCCGCGGGCTGCCGGGCAGAGGGTCGCGATATCGCTTTCGCACGCCGATTTGCTCGCCTGCTTTTGTGATTGGACGCTCGTCACAGCCGACGCGCATTCGGGGCTGAGCTTAGCCTGGTTCTCCATCAGGCATTTGACCTTGCGGCCACCGCCTTGCTCGACCGCGCCGCACAGCGTTGCAATGTCAGTGCGGCAGGCTCGCATGTTGGCGCGCAGCGGGCGGGCCTTGGCAGCAGCTGCGGGCGGCACTGTGGTGTCCGGCGGTGCCATGGTTCCGGGTGGTTGGCCGGTTGGTTTGCCAGTTGGCTGAGCTGACGGTGGCGATGCCGGCGTACCAGCTGTCGTCGGTGTTTGAGCCTGAGCGGGTGCCTGGGCCTGGGCGACAACGGCCCCACCCGCCCGCTGCGCCTGCCGTGCATTGACCACACCCACACACGCGGCCGAAAGGCTGGCGCGGTTGTCGATCAGGCAGCGCATTTTTTTGCCGCCACCCGCCTCGATGCCGGGACAGAATTTGGCAAGATCAGGCGCGCAGGCGGTGATTGCGCCGCGCTCCGGTTCAGCAGCGATTGCGCCAGTTGTCAGAGCGGTAGCGCCCACGGCCAGTGCTATCACTGTGGCAACACTGGAGCGGACGTGGGGAAAGCGGCGGTTCATGAGCATCCTCGCGACGGGTTGTTCGTGTGCGGACTGCTGTCCCTCGCGCCCAACGGGCCAAAGGTCTACACATCCAGCTGATGAACATTGAAACGCAACGCCCACGCGGTATCCGTCGCGGGTGTCAGTCGCGCGCCATAGCCACGACGGGAACCGCGACAGGAACTGTGACGACTTCACCCTTCTCGACCGACAACGCCAGCTCGCCCGCCTTCAGCCGCAAGGCATCTTCGCCGAACAGTTCGCGCCGCCAGCCTCGGAGGGCCGGAACGTCCGGCGACCGTTCAACAGCGATCCGCTCGATGTCTTCGGTATCGGCAATCAGCCGCGGTGCGACCCGGTTGCGGGCAGCGGCGGCTTTCAACAGCACCCGCAACAGCTCAACCAGCGCCAGCTTGTCGGGTGGCACCATCACGCCCTGTTCTGGCGATGGCAACGTTTTGAGGTCCCGCTTCAGTCCGGCATTGACACAGTCGATGATCTCTTTGGCGCGACCCGAACGTGCAAAGCCAGATGACAGCGATCGCATATCGCCCAGCTGTTCAACGGTGGTCGGCGCATGGTTGGCAATGTCGTAGAGTTGTTCGTCGCGCAGAATACGGTTGCGCGGCACATCTTGCGACTGCGCCAGCCGCTCCCGCCACGCAGCAAGCTCGATCAACACGGCAAGACCCTTGCGGCCACGCACTTTGGCTTTCAAGCGCCGCCAGCTGTCTTCGGGCTGGGTCTCGTAACTGGCGGGATCGGCCAGCACCGCCACTTCCTCTTCGAGCCAGTGCGCCCGCCCCGTCGTTTCAAGTTCGGTCTTCAGTTTAAGATACACATCGCGCAGATGCGTCACGTCGCCCAGCGCATAGTCGAGCTGCTTCACAGACAACGGCCGCCGCGCCCAGTCCGTAAACCGCGAGGTCTTGTCGATATCCGCGCCGGTCAGTTGCTTGACGAGATTGACGTAGGAAATGCTCTCACCAAACCCGCACACCATCGCGGCGACCTGCGTGTCGAACAGCGGCTCGGGAATGATGTGCCCCATCACGTAGACGATTTCGACGTCCTGCCGCGCGGCATGGAACACCTTGACGACATTTTTATCAGCCATCAAAGCAAGGAACGGAGCAAGATCCAGCCCTGCCGCCAGCGGGTCGACGCAAGCCTCATCTTCCGGCCCGGCCAGCTGTACGAGGCACAGCTTCGGCCAGAAGGTCGTTTCGCGCATGAATTCGGTATCGACCGCCACAAAAGGATGGCGGGCGAGGCGGGCGCACAGGGCTGCCAGCTCGGCGGTGGTCGTGATCACGTTCATCAAGCCCGGGTATACCGAGCACGAACGCCGCTGTCGCGCGCAAATTGGGGCCAACGCGTCGATTGGGTGCCAATTTGCCAGGAACCGCGCTGACCTCTAAACTCCATCCCGGCGGTACGGTGGTCCTACCTCGCCCACCTGGCTCTTGCCAGCCTGCGGCGCGCGTGATGAAATCCGGCACGTCTGCGGGTTGCAGTGCGGTGGCTTCGGAGTTCCCCATCTATGAACGCACGGGCCTTATCGGCGGAATTCATCGGCACCTTCGCCCTGGTCTTATGCGGCTGCGGCACAGCCATTTTTGCGCCGCCGCAGGCGGCGGGTGGCATTCTAGCCGTGGCTCTCGCCTTTGGCCTGACGGTTGCTGCCATGGCGTTTGCCATCGGGCATGTGTCCGGCGGTCACTTCAACCCGGCCGTGACGGTTGGGTTGGTCGCGGGTGGCCGGTTCCCGGTCGCCGAGGCCCCGGCCTACATCGCAGCGCAGGTTCTGGGCGGTATCGCCGGCGCTGGCGTGCTGGCGTTGATCCTGGCCGGGGCTCCGACCGGACCCAACGTGCCCCGCGCTATAGGGCTAGGGGCCGCCGTCAACCACTTCGGCGGCCCCAAAGAGTATGCGATGCTGGCCGCGTTCGTGGTCGAGGCTGCCATGGCGGCCTTGCTGCTGGTGGTGATCATGGGATCGACCTCTAAGCGCACGCCGCCCGGCTTTGCGCCCCTCGCCATCGGTGCCAGCATTGCGGTGTTCCACCTGCTATCCATCGCCATCACCAATACGGCGCTGAACCCCGCGCGCGCCACCGCGCCAGCCCTGTTCGTCGGCGGGAAAGCGATCGGCGATCTTTGGCTGTTCTGGATGGCGCCGATCGTTGGTGCCGGCCTCGGCGGCGCGCTCTCTCGTTGGCTGCAGAGCGAGTAGGGACCCGCTCACGCTGCTGCCGTTCCACGCTTGGCACCCCACAGTGGCACAACGAACGCCAGCAGGAAGCCGAGATTGAGCAATACATTCACCGGCGCACCAGCCAGCGTCGAGCCGATGCTGTCCACGACGAACCAGCTGCCCATGCTGGCGAGTATCATTGAGCGCGCCAGATCTGGTTCGCGCGGATAGAGCCGCGTTGCGAGCATCCACATCGCGACGCCAAGCCCGACCGTCAGGCCGCCGCCAATGGCACTGAACAGCCGCGTTTCCGGCGCAGCCAAGCTTTGCGCACCGTCGAGCGGCCAGAAGGCGATGTCGGTGAGCAGCCGCATCGGCCCCGACAAAGCGGGCAGGGCAGCGGCAGCCCCGACAAAGCCGAACCCGATGACGGCGGCAGATGCTATTTTCAGAACGCGAGCAGTGGGATCATGGTCCATGGTTTTTCTCCTCTTGGTCATGGCATGCTGTGAGTTAAGCGATCACCGCGACGCCTCGCAATTACCTTGGAGGTAGGTGCGCGCAGGCCCCGAACGCGGCTATCCTGATCCGTCACCGCCGCTGGAGGCTGAGCTATGGACACGAGTTTTGGCGATCTCCTGAAGGACTGGCGCGTTCAACGCCGCCTGAGCCAGCTTGATCTCGGGCTCGCCGCCAACGTCTCGGCACGCCACATCTCGTTTCTTGAAACCGGCCGCGCGAAACCCAGCCGTTCCATGGTGCTACAGCTGTCAGAAACGATGCAGGTGCCACGGGCTGTCAGGAATGTGCTGCTGAACTCTGCCGGCTTTGTGAACGCTTACCGCAGTCGCGATTGGAACGCCGCCGACATGGCACCCATTCGCGCAGCTATCGCCTGGACGTTGGAACGGCATGATCCCTTTCCGGCACTGGCGCTTGATCGGCACTGGACCGTTGTCCACGCCAACAAGGCCGCAACCCAACTCCTGGCAGCCGTCGCATTTCAAGCCGGTGACAGTTTGCTAGACGCCCTCACGCACGACAGCGCGCTGTGCGCTGCGATCGAGAACTGGCCCGACGTGCGGCAGCATCTCTTGGCTCGACTGCGCGTTGAGAGTGCGCAACTCGGCGGCGACCCGGTGCTCGATCAGGCTGCAACCACGCTCGCCCAGCAGAGCAGCGTGACCGAACACGAGACACCGGCGTCGCTGTCAGCCGTGACGCCAACCCGCTACCGGTTCGGCGGCGGCGTCTTGTCGCTCTTTTCGACCATTGCCCAATTCGGCACTGCCGAAGATATCGCCCTCGCAGACCTTAAGATTGAGCTGATGTTCCCCGACGACGAAGCCACGCGCGCTGTTTTTCTGGGCGTACCGGCCAGCAGCACGCCCGGACCGGACGCAGAGCGCCGTAAGATCAAAACCCGAGCGCACACCAAGCTTTGAGCCACTCCACTCTCGACGGCATGGCCCATCGGCACTACACGGGGGCTATTGCGGTGTGCTTCGCGCGCCCGACCCGCTTGTGAAAGCCGCCTTGATGACCGCCGATGGACTGCCAAACGCCACGCTTGCGACCGCTGCCGCCGACCAACGCGGGGGAGCGGCCGAACAGGTTGCGCGCCGGCGCACGTTCGCGATCATCTCGCATCCTGACGCCGGCAAGACGACGCTAACGGAAAAGCTGCTGCTGTTCGGCGGCGCCATTCAGGCTGCAGGCCAGGTCAAAGCGAAAGCTGCCGGCCGCAATACTCGTTCGGACTGGATGGCCATTGAGCGTGCGCGCGGCATCTCGGTGGCAACCTCCGTGATGACGTTCGAATACGGCGGCGCGATTTTCAACCTGCTCGATACGCCGGGCCACGAAGACTTCTCTGATCACACCTACCGCACGCTGACTGCCGTCGACGCCGCGATCATGGTGATTGACGCGGCGCGCGGCATCGAAGCCCGCACGCGCAAGCTGTTTGAAATCTGCCGTTTGCGCGACATCCCCATCATCACCTTCATCAACAAACTTGACCGCGAAGGCCGGGAGCCGTTCGAACTTCTCGACGAGATTGAAACATCCTTGCAGCTTGAGACGTCGCCGATGGTTTGGCCCATCGGCCGCGGCAAGCAATTCAAAGGCACCTACGACCTTGCCACGCATACATTCCGGCAGATCGACCACGATGTGGACGGCTTGCAACTGACAGGTCCTGGCGATCCCGCCATTGACGCCGCGCTCGATGCCGATGACGCCAAGGCCTGGCGCGATGAAGTTGCGCTGGCGGCTGGTGCCTGCAATCCTTTCGATGTGACGCGCTTTCTGCAAGGCACACAGACGCCCGTCTACTTCGGCAGCGCGTTGCGCAACTTCGGTGTCCGCGATCTGCTTGATGCGCTCATCAAATACGCCCCGCCGCCAAGCAAGATCCAGGCGGCGACGCGGACCGTGCAGGCCAGCGAACCGGCCATGACCGGTTTGATTTTCAAAATCCAGGCCAACATGGACCCCAACCATCGTGATCGTATCGCCTTCATGCGGGTGTGCTCGGGCAAGCTGACGCGCGGCATGAAAATGAAGGTCGTGCGCTCGGGCAGGTTCGTGGTTCTGCAGGCGCCGCAGTTCTTTTTCGCACAAGATCGCTCGCTCGCTGAAGAAGCCTATGCCGGTGACATCGTCGGCATTCCGAACAAGGGTGTGCTGCGCATCGGCGACACGGTCAGCGAGGGTGAAGACCTCACCTTCGTTGGCATCCCGAGTTTTGCGCCGGAAATTCTGCGCTACGTGCGCATGGAAGATGCGATCCGCTCGCGCAAACTCTGGGACGCGCTGCGCGAGATGAGCGAAGAGGGCGTGGTACAGATTTTCACGCCACTCGATGGGGCAACCCAGCTCGTCGGCGTGGTTGGCGGGCTGCAACTTGATGTGCTCGGCGACCGGCTGAAAAACGAATACAATCTGCCCATCGGCTTTGAAACGGCCTCTGCCGAGTTCGTGCGCTGGATCCGGTCAGATGACCCCGAAAAACTGGCGCAGTTCATGGTCAAGAAACGCTCGTCCATCGCCACCGATCTCGACGGCGATCACGTGTTTCTCGCCAACTCCAGCTTCGATCTTAAATACACCGCCGACCAGAACCCCGGCATCAGGTTCCTCGAGGTCAAGACGACCGAGGCGGGGTGACGGAACGCCTGTCGCGCTCCCCCCCCCCCCCCTTTCCGCCCCGCGAGCCACAGATTTTTATCAACACAAATGCCGGCGTGGTGGGCGGAAAAGGGCATTTCAGAGCTTGCCTCCTTGAAAGTCCCTTTGGGGTCATCCGCGACAACGGGTTGGATGCTGCAAAAGCGGTGGTAGCACAGCCGATGTCCATCCGCCGCTGCCCCAACATCCCTCATTTTCGTTTTCCCGGAATGCGGCGCGCGCGACAGCGGGCGACGCATATCCGGGATCGTCACGTGTCGATGAAAAGCAATCCTCTCGATCATCGGCCGGCGGCGTGAACCTTCCCAATCCGAAGAAGGCGCGACGCCAATCACGCAAATTTTTGACAGATGAGGGTCCCGGATATTTGGCCCGCGCGAATGGCGCTGTCCAAATTCCGGGAAAACAAAAAGGGGGAAAACGAAAAAAGGGAAACCGAGAAAAGGTGAAAACGAAAAAAGGTTAATGTTCGCTGATGAGCACTGAGCGTGAGTGATCGTTCACACCGCGTGCTCAACATCCGACACACCTTAACGTTAAAGTGTAGAAACGATTTATATTCGCATAAGTTGTGTTAGATTGAATGCAATAAATTAGTCCAGCGGCGGCGTGATCGCGAACGCGCTGGTGGGCTGAAAAGGATCGGCCTCCGGCGAAGCCCGGACTGCCGGTCGTGCAGCGCGGTGGAACCCGCCCGCAACAATGCGCCGGTCGACCTCAGACGCGGTGACAAGCGGTAAGG
>JANNEU010000368.1:0-3829 GCA_031379035.1 Hyphomicrobiaceae bacterium
TGGCCCAGACCCACAATGTTCTCATGCGCGTCGACACCGTCGTGACCAAATCATAGGCGGACGAACTTTGCCAGCATCGAGCCTGTGGCTGCCCGCGAAATGACGGCGAGCATGGAGACCCCGTTTTCGCCCTCTTGATCCGCCCCGCAAACGGATTGATGGTCGCACCGTGAACAGCCCCACGGCCATGGGCTCGAACGGAGACCCTCCGCATGCGCATGTCGATTGCCACCGTCTGCCTGAGCGGCGGGCTCGCTGAGAAGCTGGAAGCTATCGCCGCCGCCGGCTTCAAGGGCGTTGAGATCTTCGAAAACGATCTCCTGTCGTTCAACGGTACACCGTCTGATGTCCGCAAGATGGTCGCCGACCTCGGTCTTGAAATCATCACCTTCCAGCCCTTCCGCGACTTTGAGGGCCTACCCCCCGAACGCCGCGCCCGCGCACTCGCCCGGGCCGAACGCAAGTTCGACCTCATGGACGAACTCGGCTGCGACCTGCTGATGGTCTGCTCGAATGTCGCCGCCGACAGCCTCGGCGGCATCGACCGCGCCGCAGCCGACCTCCGCGAGCTTGGCGACCGCGCCAAAGCCCGTAAGCTGCGCGTCGGCTTTGAGGCGCTGGCCTGGGGCCGTCACATCAACGACTATCGCGACAGTTGGGAAGCCGTGCGCCGCGCCGACCACCCCAACGTCGGTCTGGTCCTCGACACCTTCCACATCTTCGCAAAAAAGACCGATCTTTCCGCCATCCGGTCCATCCCGCGCGATCGTATTTTCCTGGTACAGGTGGCCGACGCCCCGCTCCTTGATATGGATTATCTCTATTGGAGCCGCCACTTCCGCAACTTCCCTGGCCAGGGCGACTTGCCGCTGCTGGACTTCATGGCCGCCCTGGAAACCACCGGCTACGAGGGCTTGCTCAGCCTCGAAATCTTCAATGACCAGTTCCGCGCTGGCTCTGCACGCAGCCTCGCCGTCGATGGTCATCGCTCGCTGATCTACATGATGGATCAGAGCCGTCAGCGCACCGGCCGCGCCTCCCCAGGCGTGCCCACACTGCCGCCGCGCTCCACCGTGCTCGGCACTGAGTTCATCGAATTCGCCATCGACGACACCAGCCTCAAGGACTTCGAAAAACTGCTCTCCGGCATCGGCTTCACCAAAACCGGCCAGCACGTATCAAAAGCCGTCAGCCGCTGGTCGCAGGGCACAATCAACATCGTGCTGAATTCTGAAACCGAGGGCTTCGCCCACAGTTACAACATCACCCACGGCACCGGCGTCTGCGCGCTCGCCCTCCGCGTCACCGATGCAGCAGCCACTCTCGCCCGCGCCGAAGGCCTGCTCGACAGCCCCTTCCGGCAGGCTGTGCGCCCCGGCGAACTTGATATACCCGCCGTCCGCGGCCTCGGCGGCAGTCTCGTGTATTTCATCGATCCGGCCAGCAACCTCGCCCGCATGTGGGACATCGATTTCAAACCCGTCCCCAGTTCCAAGGCCACTGGCGGTGCCGGGCTGACCGGCGTCGATCACATCTCTCAGTCGATGCACTACGAGGAAATGCTGACCTGGCTACTGTTCTATACGTCGTTGCTCAATGTCGAAAAAACCCCGGAGCAGGACGTGCTCGACCCCGGCGGCCTGGTGAAGAGCCAGGTCGTGCAGTCAAACGACGGCGCGCTGCGTGTGGTGCTCAACGCCTCGCAGTCAAGCCGCACGCAGTCCTCGCGCTTTGTAACCGAAGCCTTCGGCTCCGGCGTCCAGCACATCGCCTTCACCACCACCGACATCTTCAAGACCGCCGCCGCACTCAAGGCCAACGGCATTGAGATCCTGTCGATCCCCGAGAACTACTACGACGACCTCGAAGCCAAGATCGATATCGAGCCGGCCCTGCTCGACCGCATGCGCGACGCCAACATCATGTTTGATCGCGACGAGACCGGCGAGTTTTTCCAGGTCTATACCCAGACCTTCGACGAGCGCTTCTTCTTCGAAATCGTGCAACGGCAGAACTACAAAGGCTTCGGCGCCCCCAACGCGCAAGTGCGTCTCACCGCCCAATCCCGCCACGCCCGCGCCCCCGGCGTGCCACGCCGGTGAGAGCTGTAGGGCGCAATAGCCGTTTCAAGCGTATTGCGCCGTGACACGCTCGACCATTGCACCTGTGGCGGCGCAATACGGACGCAGAAGGGCACCCTATTGCGCCCTACGAACATCGGCGCGAACCCGGATCACATACCATGACCACCGCCACCGACCTCGATACCAAACACCGCATCGCCGACCTTGTGCGCGTCGTCGATCATGATGGCCACACGGTCATTGTCGTCAGCACGCCCGCCGCCTCCGCCGACATCGCACTGCAGGGCGCACAGCTGTTAAGCTGGACACCCACCGGAAACCACGACGTACTCTGGTGCGCGCCACTGCCACCAGCAAACACCGGCAAAGCCATCCGTGGCGGCGTGCCCATTTGCTGGCCCTGGTTCGGCCCCCACGCGACGGACGCAACTCAGCCGCAGCACGGGCTGGTGCGAACCATCAATTGGACATTGGCCGAGACACGCGCGACGGATGCCGGCGCACACATCGCACTGACCCACGACGCGTTCGGTTGCGCCTTGCGCCTGGATGTTGAAATCGGCACGCGTCTGTCGATAACGCTCTCAACAACCAACACCAGCACCGCGTCTGTCACCCTTACTGAAGCGCTCCACCCATACTTCCGTGTCGCCGCGGTCGGCGACGTCGCCATCCACGGCCTCGACGGCCTCATCTATCGCGACAACACCGATGGCATGCGTGAAAAGCAGCAAGTGGGCACCGTGCGCACGGGGCAGGAAACGATCGCGGTCTTCCCCGCCGCGCCCAATGTTGCCGAGATCGAAGATCCGGGACTGAAGCGACGCATCCGCATCACCCGCACCGGCGGCCGCTCAACCGTCGTCTGGCACCCCGGCGCATCTGTCTCAACTTTCAAGGACATTCCGCCAGAGATGGCCAACACCTTCGTCTGCGTCGAAAGCGGCAACATCGCGCCCAACGCCGTCACCATCGCCCCGGGCGCAACGCATCAACTCTCGGTATCGTATGAGCTGTTGAGCACCGCAGTCTGATCGCACCCACGCACGGTCGCGCCGCGTATCCAACCGTCGAATCCGTTTTGCATTGGCCCATCGCGCGCGCTACGCTGGACACACCCGCACGCCCAGGAGCCACCGATGCACAAGATTGTCGCCCTCTACAATCCACCCAAAGACCCCGCCCATTTCCAGAAATACTATACCGAGACGCACCTACCGCTCGCCGCAGGCCTGCCCGGCCTGAAGGCCAGCCGTCATTCGTTTGCCATCCAAGGTGCCGGTGCGCCGTCGCCTTACTTCTGCATCTGGGAAGGTGACTTTGCTGACGCCGCAGCAGCCGGCACCGCCATGACCTCCGAGATCGGCCAGAAAGTCGCCGCTGACACCGCCAACTACGCCTCGGGCGGCGTCACGATTGTGCACTACACCGTCGAGTAAGTGCGCGCCGCAGCGGGGACCGACCACATGCCACCACCGAAAAAACCGTCAGGCAGCAAGCCGGCGGCGAAAGACACGTTCGAAACCGGACTAGGCATCCGCCGCGATATGTTCGGCCCGGCCAGTGCCGAGCAGCAGATCGCGGCGGCGACGAAGTTTACAGCCCCCATGCAGGATCTCGTCACGCGCTATTGCTTCGGCGAGATCTGGGACCGGCCACATCTTGATCGCAAGACGCGCAGCCTGCTGACCATTGCTATTCTCGCCAGCCTCGGCAAAAGCCCGCAGCTCAAAACCCACGTGCGC
>JANNEU010000440.1:0-5793 GCA_031379035.1 Hyphomicrobiaceae bacterium
GATCGTGTCGAACGCTTCGGCCGCCTTCTGTGTCGCCAACTTGCCTGCCATGCCGGTGATCCCCCACGCGAATCAAGAGGATCACCACAGATTCAGCATTCACTCAGCTTGTCACCCCCAGATTCACCCAATCGCCCTGCCCGGCATGCGCGATCAATTGACTTTGGCACGCGAAGTCTTCGAGGCCGGCATTCCCTCGTTCGGCAGCTGCTTCGGGCTCCAACTGATGAGCGCTGCACTCGGTGGCACCGTGCGGCTGAACCCCAAGGGCCGCGAGATCGGGATCGCGCGCACGATCATTCTCAACGAAGCCGGCCGCGGGCATGCACTCTATGCGGGCAAGCCACACGCCTTCGACGCCATCTGCAGCCACCAGGACGAAGTCTCCGTTTTGCCAGACGGCGGCACAGTGCTGGCCGGCAACACCGTCAGTGATATCCAGGCCGCCGAAATTGCGCGCGATGAGAAGAGTTTCTGGGGCGTACAGTACCACCCGGAGATGGACTTCGCGATCCTCGCCATGCTGATCGAGAAGCGCAGCGCACGACATATCGAGGAAGGTCTCGCGCGTGACAACGCCGGCGTCGCAGAGATCGTGGCGGACTTTCGCGCGCTTGATAAAGAAGGCCACGGCCGGACGGATCTTGTCTGGCGCTATGGCCTCACGCCAGGCGTGCTCGATGCCTCTGTGCGGCGCGCTGAGTTCGCCGCCTGGCTCGACACGAAGGTCAGGCCGTTCGCGGCGACGAAAACGTAGCCTGCAGGACGTCCGAGGGGCACAGCGCCGCTTACTTCGTCAGCACGACAAAGTCGGTCCCTTTGCCGGTCTCGTTGCTGATGCCGTGATCCGAGATGATGAGCGACGCGCCGGTCCAGAGCTTGCTGGAGATGGCCTCAAGCACCTCGTCGGAGAACTTGATGCGGTCAAGGGCTGCCGCAGCGGACGCCGGAACGACTTGCCCGCGTTCGACCCCCGCCGTCGCTTTCACACCACGCGGCACTGGCGGAGCCTCAAGCCGTGCCTGACCAGGAATGGTCAGCGCCACCCACTTCATGACGCCATTGTGGTGGCCACCCGTGGCACCGCCACCCGGATTGCCAGCCGGATTGCCAGCAGTCCCGGTCGCATCGGGCGCGGCGACGGCGGTGAACACGTGCGTCCCCAGCGGGGTCTGCGGCTCGGCGATCTCGATGTCGGCTTCGAAGACCTGCTCAAAGCCTTGCCGCACAAACACACGCCGCTCTTTGCGGCTGACAAAAATCGAAACGGGTTCCGTCACCCGGTCTGCCACCCGCGCAGCCTGCTCGGCAGCGTCGCGCTCGGCGACAGCAGCCTTCGCTTCAGCGGCGGCATGGAAAGCGGCAGTATCAGCAGCTTGCGCCTCAGCCCGGGCGCGCGCGTGCGTGCGCACGGCCTCCGCAAAGGCCGTCTCCAGCGCCGCGCGTTGTGCAGACAGGCGCGCGTTGTCACCGTCACCGAAAGCCACTGTCCTAACCATGCGTTCAGCCGTTTCGCGTCCCGCAGTAACGGCGCGCAGGGTGCTCTCGGCCACGCGCTCGGCATCAACCGCCGACCGCGCCTCTTGGCCGCGCTGGTTGGCAATATCAAGCAGCGCACGGGCATCCGCTTGCGCTTCCATCGCCAACGCTTTGGCGCGACCTTGCTCAAGCCGCCCTCGCTCGATCGGATTGAGCAGACGGCCGGTCGCATTGCCACCGCCGGCACTTGCTTCTGTCGTGGGTGCACCGAGTTGCATTCGGCCAACTAACGTCTCCGCAGCGCCAGTATTCAGCACCGCCAACTGACTGGCGCGCGTGAACGTCGGCGAGGGCAAGCCAGGATGCGCGAACGACACCGGCGCGAGATCGCGGTCAGCCACAATAACGCGCATGCCCATCCGGCTCATACCAAACAGCCGCTGCGCAAACTCAGACGACAAACGAATGCAGCCATGCGACGCGGGATACCCGGGCAGATTGCCCTCGTGCAAGGCGACGCCGGACCAGGTGATGCGCTGCATGAACGGCATCGGTGCGTTCGAGTAGAGATTGCTCTCATGATAACGCTCCTTGCCGATGACGCTGAAGACGCCAGTCGGGGTGCGGTAACCGGACATGCCGGTTGAAACACCGGCGCGGGCAACCTGGGTGTCGCCGGCATAAACGGACACCCGCTGCTCGCCGATGGAGACAACGGTGATCAGGGGGATGGCAACCTGCGTCGGCGCTGCCGTCCGGGGGGCTGCTGCAGCTTGCCTCACAACCGGGCTGGCGGCTGTTTTGCGGTTGCCCGGTGCCGCTTCGGCCGGTGCCACCACGCAGATCAGGCCGGCACATCCTGCCGCCAGCGCGCGCCGTGGCGATGACGATTGTGGGGAAAGCGAACGCAAACTCATGACCGATCAGCCCCTTAAGACCACGCAATGCGTGCAACGGTGCAACCCCGTCGGCACGCTTGAAAAGACCCGCGAGACGCCGCAGCCGGGCAGCACTGGGGCCCGTATCGGCATTACCCTTCTGTTTTACCTGCCGAGCCGTCTCCGACGCAAGGCCAGATGCAAGAGTTATGACAATTCGGCGAAGATCCGGCGCGGATAAGTCACGGAAATCGTTAAGATACGCGAGACCGCGCCCCGTTCAATGCGACGAGATCAGTCCGCCATCAACGCGGAAGATCGAGCCAGTCGTGTAGCTGGCCTGCCGGCTGGCCAGGAATGCCCCCGCCGCGCCGAACTCCTCGATGGTGCCAAAGCGCCCGGCGGGGATCATCGCCAGCGACGCCTTCTCAACGGCTGCCACCTCAACCCCCATCGCCTTCGCACGCGCGGCATCAACGGTGGTCAGCCGCGGGGTCCGCACGCGGCCCGGCGCGATACAATTGACCGTCACGCCATCGGCCGCGACTTCAGCCGCAAGCGTCTTGGCCCAGCCCACCAGGGCCGCGCGCAGGCTGTTTGAGATACCCAGATTGGGGAGCGGCTCGGCCACGCCAGACGAGATCACAATCAGAATACGGCCGAACTTCTGCGCCCGCATGGCAGGCAGATGCGCACCCGCAATGCCCGTCAGCGACAGAAACATCGACCGGAACTGCGCCAGCCAGACATCTTCTCCGACTTTTTGGACCGATCCCGGCGGTGGCCCGCCGCCATTCAGCACCAGCACATCGGACGCCGGAACCGCCGCCAGAAACGCCGCTACCGACGCCGGGTCACCGAGATTGCAGAGCTGTGTCTTGGCCGTCGCGCCCGACGCCGCTTTGATGTGGGCAACGCCGGCTTCCAGCTTTGCCGCCGTACTCGACGAAATCAACACATCGGCTTTTTCCTGCGCCAGTGCCGTGGCGATCCCCAGCCCCAACCCGCTGCTGCCGCCGAGCACGACGGCTTTTTTGTTTGCTAATCCAAGGTCCATGGGAAGCTCCGGGGGTGTCGTGAGGGTGTGACGGTGCTTGTAGCGTGCGAAGATGCGAACGGCCACCACTACCGCGGGCCCGCAGCTGGACCGGTGGGTGATGCCGCCACAACGGCAGTTGCGGCAGCACCCAGTTTGCGCTGATTAACGGTCGCCTTACGATTTCCATGATCTGGTGGCGATATAAATGGATGCTGAGCTAGGATCATGCGCAGCAGCACCGGGTGGATCGAGGGTCAATTGACGCGAGGGCAGCGACACAGGCGGGGAGGATCGGCGCGCGCCGCATGGGTGCCCGCGCTGGCGCTCGCTGTGCTGATGGCGATTGCGCCAATAACAGCGGCCCATGCAGCCAGCGGCGTTGTGATCGCGCCTGAGATCGCGGCCCGCCTCACGCCGCAACAACTGGCGTCTTATCGCGCCTACATGACCGCCCGCGCCGACTTTGAGCGCCAAAGCCAAGTCTATTGGACGCTCGTCGATGAGCGTCGCGATAACCGCCGCAAAAAGCACGCCCAGCAGCGCGCCTACACCGCCGACGACTACGTCCTTGAGCAACCGCCGAAGTACGCCGGACCGGCACTTGCGCCTGACATCGCCGCCCTGGTGTCCGCAGCCAAGCCCGTCGAACCAGACAAGCCCATGGCCGCATTGGCCGACTTCCTTGGCAACGCCAAAGACCGCTACGGCTTTGTGCCCGAGCGTACGACGGAACACGAATTCAAACGGCGCTACGCAGCTGACGCGCTGGCAGCCGGCCTCAGCAAAGATCAGGTCGTGCGCGTCTATGCGCTGGAAACCGGCGGCCGCGGCACCTACGACATGCAGGCCGGCATTGATCCCGACACCCGCGCCGGGCGGCCGATCTCGTCGGCGATGGGTTACGCGCAATTGCTCAGCGCCAACTCGATCAACGAACTCGTGCGGCACGGCGAGCACTTCATCGCGCGCCTCGAAGCAATGGCGACGCCACAGTCCCGCACCAAAGCCACCATCCTGCGCACCATGATCCGCGAGGCCAAGTCGGTCCCCAACGAGTGGCGCGATCACCAGAAGCTGGCGCTCACACCGCAGGGTCAAGGCATCCATGCCATCAACATCGATGCCGATATCGGGCCCTGGCTGCAAGTGCTGAAGCTCAAAGGTCTGCTTGAGACCGCAGCCAAAGAGGCCGGTCGCACATCGCTCACGGGTGCCGAACTCGAACTGATGAACCTGGCTGGCCCACGCACCGGCCTGGAGATGCTCCAGCCCATCGGCCGGCAGGTGCCAACCGCCAATTTCTTCGCCGAAGCGGCCTACTATCGGAACGGCGTCGTACGCGAAAAGACCGGTGCCGAACTGCTCGCAGCGCTTGATGAGCGCATGGTGGCCGGCATGAAAAAACCTGGCTCCATCGACTTCGCCCTCGCGTTCGATGAAGTCGCCGCCGGGTTGCCGCCACGGCCGCACGCGCGTGCGCCGCGTGAAGGCAACGCGACCGGCAACGATACCGCCGCGATCTACAACAATCGCTGATCGAACTACCTTGACCACGACGCCGCTTTATCGGCGGATGCTGGCTCACGCGCGCACCGGAAGGCACTGCCATGGACGGCCCCCTCGTCGCTCCGTTCGACCCTGACAACCTTGAGGCCGCGCTCACGCGGGCGTGGGCGCTGCTGGCCGACGGCATCGCGACACGGCGCGGGCCGTTTCATACGCCGACGTTTGCCAACACGATGCACGATGGCACGCCCGCGGCACGCACCATTGTACTGCGCGCGGTCAGCCCCGCCGACTGGACCTTGCGCTTTCATACCGACCGGCGCGCCGATAAATTCGCCGGTCTCGCAGCACGCCCGCAGGTCGCGCTGCACGTCTATGATCCTAAAGAGAAAGTGCAGGTCCGCCTCTCAGGCACGGCAGCACTACACATCGACGATGCAACGGCGGATGCCGCCTGGGCGGCGTCATTGCCGATCAGCCGCGTGTGCTATGCGCAGGGCGCGACACCCGGCGCACCGCTTGAGACACCCCACCTCCCCGTCACCAAAACCGGGACCAACGAAGCCATTGGCCGGCGAAACTTCGCCGCCGTCGTGATCACGGTCCAGCGCCTCGAGTGGCTCTATTTACTCGTCCACGGCCACCGCCGCGCCGTTTTCACGCGCGCGCAGGATGGATCAGTGGCCCACCAATGGTTGGCTCCGTAACCCAACATCGTTGGCTCCGCCCATGAATGTTGGATTACGGCGCGAAGGGCACCGAACCCAACCTCCATGCCTACTCCGTAATGCTGGCAACCACGCCGGCACCGACGGTGCGGCCACCTTCGCGGATAGCGAAGCGCAGTTTTTCTTCCATGGCGATCGGCGTGATGAGTTCCACATCGACAGT
>JANNEU010000455.1:0-3575 GCA_031379035.1 Hyphomicrobiaceae bacterium
GCTCGTTTGGCGGCGGTTATCCTCGGGGCATTGGCACCGTCTACTGGCTGGGCACAGACAACCAATCCGGATGGCAATGGCGTGCCTGCGGGCTCGCTGACATCAGAGCGTCCCGTTGACGCCGCGCGCAAGGCGCTGGCCGACAAGGGCGTCACTTACGGCGTCAACTACGAAAGCCAATGGCAGAGCAATGTCGCGGGTGGGGTGCGCCGTGGCAGCATCTATGTCGGTCGCCTCGAAGGCATTCTCGATATCGACTTCGAAAAGCGCGCAGGCCTCAAGGGCCTGAACTTCCACACCAACGTCTACAACATCCACGGCAACAGCCTGACGCCGAACTATGTCGGCAGCCTCGCGCCAACCAGCTTCATCGAGGCGAAGGCGACAACGCGGCTGTTCGAGCTGTGGCTAGAACAGAAGTTCTTCGGCGGTGTCGCGGCGTTGCGCGCGGGTCAGCTGGCAGCTGACACGGAGTTTTTCACCTCCGGTTATGCCAGCCAGATGATCAACGGAACCTTTGGCTGGGCTGTGCCGGCGGCGTCGGGCCTGCCGAGCGGTGGGCCGGCCTATCCGCTGGCGACGCCGGGTGTGCGCCTGAAGCTTGATCCCAATCCCAACGCGTCGTTGCTCGTTGGCGTTTTCAATGGCGATCCCGCTGGACCGGGCACCAACGATCCACAGATCCGCAATCGCTATGGCCTCAATTTCCGCCTTCAGGATCGCCCGCTGGCCATGACCGAAGGCCAGTTGCGCGTGAACCAGGAGAAGACCGATACGGGGCTTGCCGGCAGCTACAAACTTGGCGCGTTCCAGCACTTCGGGTCGTTTGATGATCAGCGCATCGGGACCGATGGGTTGTCGCTGGCGGATCCGTCGAGCAATGGACTGGCAGCGTCCAAGCGCGGGAATAGTGGCGTCTACGGCGTGATTGACCAGCAACTCTGGCGGCCCAAGGGCGCGGAGGCCGACAAAGGTATCGGCGTGTTCGTCCGTGGCATGGTGCTGCCGTCGGACCGCAATCTGGTCGATGCGTATGTTGATGGCGGCATTGTTCTCTCCGGGCTCTGGAAAGTGCGGCCGGATGATATTCTGAGTTTCGGCGCGGCCTATTCCAAGATCTCTGGCGGCGCGCGCGGACTGGATGCGGATACGGTGCGGTTCAATGGGTCGGGACTGGTGCGCAGCGCCGAGCGCGTGTTCGAGATCAACTATCAGGCGCAGATCATGCCCGGCTGGCAGCTGGACCTCGATATCCAGCGTCTCATGAACCCCAGCGGCGGCGTGGCGCATCCGAACGACGCGACCGGCACGTCTGCTATCCCAAGCGCCACCGTGCTGACCTTGAGCAATTCGTTCAAGTATTGACAGTTTGACTTTGACGCCGGTGTCTGCAGGCAGAGCTTGTCGGCACGGCTTCCGGAGTCTGCGCGTTGGTCGATACAATCCCTTACTTTCTCGGCATTGATGGCGGCGGCACGGGCACACGGGCGCGGGTGACGGACGCTGGTGGCCGCGTGCTCGGCGGGGGTGTTGCTGGGCCAGCGACGCTGCGGTTGGGGAGTGAGGCGACGTGGGCTGCGCTGATGGTGGCCGGTGACGCGGCGCTCGCAGAGGCGGGCGTATCAACAGCGGTGCACTCGGTTCATGCCGGCATCGGCGTCGCTGGTTTAAGCCGGCCGGGCGCGCGCGACGGAGTGGTGGCAAAGCAGCATCGGTTCGCCACGCTGACACTGGATACCGACGCGCACATGGCCTGCGTCGGCGCTCATGGCGGCAGCGATGGTGGCGTCGTGATTGTCGGCACCGGCTCGATTGCTTATGGACTGACGGGCGGACGTACGGTGCGTGTTGGCGGCCATGGATTTCCGATTTCAGATGCGGGCAGCGGTGCAGACATTGGGCTTGAGGCGGTGCGTGTCAGCTTGCGGGCCGCTGACAGACTTGAGGCTGAGACGCCTTTGACGGTTGCTGTCATGGCGGCGCTGGGCGGCACTCCCGCGCACGTGGTCGCCTGGATGGAGCGCGCGTCGGCCACCGACTATGCGGCGCTGGCACCGATGGTCGTGCAGCACGCGCGCGATGGCGATGGAACGGCTATGCAGTTGATGCGAGGGGCAGCGTTGAAAATTGCGGAACTCGTCGACACGCTCTTGCAACGCGGCGTGCCATGGGTGGCGCTCGTTGGTGGGCTTGCAGCGCCATTTGCGCAATGGCTGCCGGCCGAGATCGCGGCGCGTTTGGTGCCGGCGCTTGGTGACGCGGTCGATGGTGCGTTGCTGTCGGCGCGGCGTCAGCCCGCAGCAATTGTTTGAGCGCGGCATGGAGATGGCTTATCCCGTTGCCAATATCAGTACCGATCCAGCGACGCGGGCCGCGCTGCTCGCACTCAACAATGCGAGCGCGCAAGAGACGTCGCTGCTGGATGCGGCCAAGTTCGCGCGGATGCTCGACGCGGCACGTGTTGCGACAATAATCGAGCCGGCGCGTGCGCTCTTACTGGCCTTTGACCAAGCAAGCGACTACGACGGCGGCCACTTCCTGTGGTTTCGCGAACGCTACGCGCGCTTTCTTTACATCGACCGCGTGGTCGTCAGCGCGGCGCACCGGCGTGACGGTTATGGCCGCGCGCTCTATGAGAGACTGTTTGCCGAGGCCGTGCGGCTTGGTCACGATGCCATTGCCTGCGAGGTCAACCAGCAGCCGCCGAACCCGATCTCAGACGCGTTCCACGCGCGCCTGGGATTTGCCGAAGTGGGCACCGCAGCCGTGCCCGGCAGCAGCAAGATTGTGCGCTATCTGCTCCGGCGCACGTGATCGCGCGCTCAGTTCCCGCCTTGCTCGAACGTGAGCGTTTCACTGCGGTATCCGGTGACTTTGCAGCTACCATCACGGATCGGCGCTTGGCCGCGTAAGGTCATCTGCCGGCCGTTGCCTGTTGTCTCGCCGGCGACCGCGAAGTTAACGGGGCCGCAGGTGCGCGAGAACGTTGTGGCCTGCCCGGCGATGGTGTTGGGGCCAGTCTTGCGGCCTTCAAACAACGGCGTGCCCGGTTGGATGCCGAGATCGCCGAGGCCACTGCGCGGCTGCTGATAGAGCACGCGCGTGACGTCGCCTTCGCTGACGATGCGCATACTCGAATTGTTGTGGCTCCAGAGGCCCGCCGCTGCACTTCCTGCTGCGGGTGTGGCCGTGCTGGCCGGCTGTGCCCGTCCGCCGCCACTACCGCCACCGCCTTGACCGCCACCGCCGCCACTCCCCCCTCCGGTGCCTCTGCCGCCGCCGCCCTGGCTGTTGCTTTGGCCTCCGCCGCCGCCAATGTCACCAGCCTTGCTGCCGCCGCCTCCGGTACCACCACCCGTGCCTTGCCCACCACCACCGCCGGTGCCTTTACCGCCGCCACCACCAGTGCCGCCACCGCCACCAGTGCCGCCACCGCCGCCGCCACCTCCGGTTCCTGCTCCAGTCGCCTTGCCGCCACCACCGCCGGTGCCGCCTCCGGTTCCTTTTCCGCCGCCACCACCAGTGCCGCCGCCGCCGCCGGCTCCAGTTCCTGCACCAGTCGCTTTGCCGCCACC
>JANNEU010000481.1:0-8789 GCA_031379035.1 Hyphomicrobiaceae bacterium
GATGCGTGATGAACCGCTCTAACGGCTTGCCGTTGAGCTTTTTGAAAACGTCATCGCTGAGCTGCGCGTATTCGGGACGCCACGTGGGGCCGAGGTAGGTGAGTTCCTTTGGTCCTATAACAACCCGTTGCAGAGGAACCGCCGCTTTTGACGGGTCGAGACTATCGACGTAGCCCCAACGCGGACCGAGGGCAGTGGCCCAGGTCACCCCTCTGAGTATTGAGCCATGGCCTTTGTTGTGGGGCGACATCAGAATGCCGAACGGCAAAATGAAAAAGTGCCGAAACACCTCTGGTTCTCGGCCGCCGAGGGGGCGCGATGCCAACGGCAGCCACTTGCCTACATTCGCAATCACTTCATCGGCGGTCTGTATCGCCGGCCTACTCGCGCTTGCCAATCTAGCAAGCGACGCCGCAACTTCAGGCGAGATGTTAACCAGTCGCGAACTCTGAAGATCGAAATTGGCGGTACTCGGCGCCGCTGACGTTTGCGGTGCTGTTGGCTGGAGGCCGACTTTAGGCGTGCTGGTTGAGAGTGGGGCTTTGGCCACAATACTATGAGGCACGGCGGCCTTGGCAGGAGAAATCGCCCGGAGTGGTGCAGCCGCCGGTCTCGGCAACTTCAACTCCCGCACGAGCCGGTCAATATCCTGATGAAAACTCACGTGCCGCACATCGAGTGCGTTGCGCTGTGCCAGTTCCTGCAAGTCCAGCGGCAAGGCTGATGCCTTCGGCATCTTGGTACCTTCGAGCAGGATGGGAACAACCGGAATATCACGGGCCAGCGCAGCCGCGATTTCGACGCGGACGAAGTCGTTGGGATTGTCGAGACGGCGGCTCCCGTCGTCATCGCGCGCTTCCAACCAGCCTGGGCCGATCACCGCGAGCAACACTTGGCACTTGGTCACTTCTTCGCGCAGCACACGCACGAAGTTCACGCCCAAGGGAATGTGCGCAACATCCATGAACAGTCCGGCTTCGCCGAACTCAGGCCGCAAGCGATCATAAATGCGGCCCGCATCGCCGCGGCTGTCCTGTCGCCGATAACTGATAAAAATACGTTGCGTCATGCCGTGCCCGCGCGTGGGTGGAATGTTGCGACGCTACACGACGGTTCTGCCACGCACAATTGAGACCAAGCACTCACCATGGTGTAGGACCTGTCGCGCACTCCCTAGCACCGCAATACCGGTACCAGCCCCCATGCCCCGAATAGGAACCTACCGAGCCGGGATGCGTTGGATGCTGGCACCTAGGGCGTTGAGGCGCTCATCGATCCGCTCGTAGCCGCGTTCGATCTGCTGCGCGTTGTTGATGGTCGAGGTGCCTTCGGCGCAGAGCGCTGCCAGCAGCATCGCCATGCCGGCGCGGATGTCGGGGCTCTCGACGCGTGCACTCCGCAACTTGCTCGGCCCGGCGACAATGGCGCGATGCGGATCACACAGCACGATACGCGCACCCATGGCGATCAGCTTGTCGACAAAGAACATCCGGCTTTCGAACATCTTCTCGAACATCAGGATCACGCCGTCGCATTGCGTGGCGGTGACGATGGCAATTGACATGACGTCAGCGGGAAACGCCGGCCAGGGCTGATCCTCAAGCTTCGGGATGTGCCCGCCCAAGTCTTCGCGGATGCGGCGCGACTGCTCTGCGGGAACAATCAGGTCGTCGCCGTGGATGTGCGCGACGATACCAAGACGCTCGAAACCCATCAGCGTGGAGCGCAGATGCTCGACACCGGCGTTCTTGATGGTGAGTTTGGAGCGCGTCACCGCCGCGAGGCCGATCAGCGAACCGACTTCAATATGGTCCGGCCCGATGCGGTGGCGCGCACCTTTGAGCGGCCGGCCACCATGGATGGTCATCGTGTTGGTGCCGATGCCTTCGATCTCGGAGCCAATGGCGACGAGGAACTTGGCGAGGTCTTGCACGTGCGGCTCGGAGGCGGCGTTGCGGAGCACGGTTTTGCCTTCGGCAACCACGGCGGCGCAGAGCGCGTTCTCAGTCGCCGTGACGCTCGGCTCATCGAGGAACACGTCAGCACCTTTGAGCTTCGCAGCCTTGAACACGTAGTTGCGATCAGCTGAGACCGTGGCACCCAACTGCTCAAGCGCGAGAAAGTGCGTATCAACCCTGCGGCGGCCAATGACATCGCCACCAGGCGGTGGCAGCACGACATGCCCAGCGCGTGCAAGCAACGGCCCGGCAAGCAGGATGGAGGCACGGATTTTCGCACACAGATCCGGATCGAGATCGACGGAGCGTACTGTCTTGGCTGTGATGGTCAGCTGGTTGTTTTCCGTCCAGGCCGCTTCGGCACCGACTGAACGCACCAGATCGACCAGTGTTTCCGTGTCACGGATGCGCGGCACGTTGTCGAGGATGACAGTCTGATCGGTGAGCAGTGAGGCCGCGATGATCGGCAACGCCGCGTTCTTGTTGCCGCCGGGCTCGATGCTGCCGGACAGCTTGCGCCCGCCCTCAACGATGTAGCGCACACTTTCGCGGGGGTCAGCTGCCGACATAGTCCGTCCTCGTCTTGATAATCCAGCGCAACGACGTTTGATCGTGAGCAGGCCGTTCCAACTTTGCCGCCGACACAACAGCTTACCTATTTCGTGATGGCCGCGAAGGCGGCCACCCAAGCAAGGTCTCTTTGCTGTAACTTTTCGGTATTCGCTATGTCATTGCAAGGCTTGCATTTCTATTCAAACATCCAGTGACGGATGCTTGCTTGGGTGGCCGCCTTCGCGGCCATGACAAATTATTGTTAGTCTCAAAGCGTTGATCGCCTCGCATGTGCAGCAGACCGCATCCGCTGTCCAACGTCAGATTCGCGTGAACTTGGCCATAGCTTCGCGGAAGGTGAGGCCAGCACGCAGGTCACCTTCTGCGGCTTCGTCGTCTTTGGCGTACTGCGCCGCCTTCTCAGCGACTGATGTTGCGTGCTCGGCAGGAACAACGACCACACCGGACCCATCGGCCACAATGATGTCATCAGCCCGCACGCGGACGCCGCCGCAGCGGATCGCGCCGCCGATCTCGACCACCTGCAACCGCGTGCGTCCTGTCAGCGGCGTCATATGGCGGGCAAAGACGGGCAACCGATGCTGCAGCATCTCCTCCTGATCGCGCACGCCGCCATCGACGACCAGTCCGCCGATGCCTTTGACGGTGGCCGCCAAGGTGGCCAGACCGCCCCAGGTGGAGATGGCATGACCGCCCATATCGACGACTATCACCGAGCCGGACACCGCCGCGTCGATCATGTGACCGACCGCGAAATCTGCGCTCGTATAATCCCCGCGCGTTCCTACGGCATGCCGCACGGTGACCGCACGTCCAGCGACGCGCGTCCCTGGCACGATCTGCCGCAAGCCATGGATCACGCCGTCGAAGCCGACATCGTCGAGCGCATTAGCAATTGTCGGCGTCGCAAGGGTGCGGAAGGCTTCGAGGATCGGATCAGGTTGCATCACCACGCCTCAATTTTGATTGGCAATCCAGGTGGAGAGCCGCGCCATGGCTTCGCGGACCTGCTCGGGATTGCGCAGGAAACAGACACGGAAATAGCCCGCGCCAGCATCGCCGAACGCGGTGCCCGGGGCCAGCCCGATGTTGGCTTCGTCGACCATGCGAATGGCTGCCTCTGTCACATCGCCGATGCCATCGACGCCGAAGAAAGCATAGAATGCGCCAGCAGGCGCAACGAACCGCACGGAGTTGAGCGGTGCCAATGCCTTGGTCACGATGTCCAGCCCGTCACGGGCGCGCACAACTTGTCTGTCAATAAATGCATCGCCGTCGTTGAGCGCGGCGATCGCACCCCGCTGCATGAACGGCGCGACGCCGGATGAGTTGTACTGGATGAGATTTTCGATCACCGGTCCGAGGCGCGCTGGTGCCTGCAGCCAGCCGATGCGCCAGCCAGTCATCGCCCAGTTCTTGGAGAAGGTCTGCGCGAACAGCACGTGATCATCAGGCGTGATGAGGTGCTGCAGGCTCGGGGCCATGCCGCCTGGAAAATAGAATTTTCCGTAGATCTCGTCGGCGATGATCCACAGCCCACGCTTTCGGGTGAAGGCGAGGATGGCGGCGAGTTCGTCCTGGCTCGCCGTCCAACCGTTGGGGTTGGCCGGTGAATTGATGACAACCACGCGTGTCTTGGGGCCGACAGCCGCGAACAGTTGATCGAGATCGAGCCGCCAGCCGGCCGGACCAAGCGTCATTGGCACGGCCTTGATACGGGCACCGGTGGTCTCGACGGCACCACGGAAGTTGGGCCATGCTGGCGTCGGGACGACAGCGTTATCGCCGGCACCCACCGTCATCTGGAACGCCAGCTGGATGGCCTGCATGCCGCCGCCGGTGACGAAAAAGTCTTCCGACGAGAAAGGCTTGCCGTAAGACCGCGTGTGATAGGCAGCCAGTGCCTCGCGCAAGGGAGGGAGGCCGCGCTGGTAAGTGTAGAAGGTGTCGCCGCCGAGCAGAGCTTTGCTCGCGGCTTCGGCGATGAACGCTGGCGTCGGCAGATCGCCTTCGCCCGCCCAAAGTGGAATCAAACCCGGTTTCGTGCGGCCGTGGTTGAAAACCTTGACGATCCCGCTCTCCGGCAGCCCCGCCGCCGACGGCCGCAGTGCTGCCGTCAAATCCCGAGCTGTCGTGCCGTTGGCCATTGCCGTGCTCTCCTCCGGCACGCTTACCGGCATCCGCCGGCTGAGACAACGGGCGCGGTCTTCCCTAAGTCCCGCTTCACGGCGCATAAAGACCGGCAGGCTCGACCGAACCTACGGAAGTCCAAATGCCAGACGCGCCCGATGATGCCAACTCGATTGGCTTGAGCCTCACCCCCATCGGCCACGTCTCGACACCGTGGCGGCGGGGGGACTGCCCCAAGAATATCCGTGAGGCGCGAGCGACAGGTCAACCTGCCAAGCTGCTGATATTGAAAGAATTTCGGGCCGGATTGATGGGGATCGAGCGCGCCAGTCACCTGATTGTGCTCGGCTGGTTTAGGGATGTTGACCGGCACGTGCTGGTCCAGAAACCGGCGCATCTGCCGCGCGCGCAGGGGTGCTTTTCGTTGCGCAGCCCAGCGCGGCCCAACCCAATCGGCCTGTCGATCGTGTGCGTCACCGGGATCGATCTCGCAGCTGGCTGCCTGGATGTTGACGCGCTGGATTGGTTCGATGCCACGCCGCTGCTCGACATCAAGCCGTACTATCCCTCGACAGATCTCTATCCCGACGCACGAGTAGCCGCCGTCTGATCGCTGTTGTTGTCCACTGGACGGCCGGGCGCGAAGCGGGCACAACTCCGCCGCAAAGTCCGGCAGACTGGCACTCTGGATGTGCGAGTCGCTGGCGGGTATGCACGTGTCTCTATGCGTTTGCTGTCCCTTACAAGACTGGCTCTTGAAAGACTGGCTCTAACGAGATGAGATCTGTGTTTATGCCTCTGCTGCAAAACCGCTTTCAGCCCATCCGCCGTATTGGGTCCGCTCTGCAGGGCTGCCGGTTGCTCGTAGCGGCCATCGCCCTGGCGGCGAGCCTCGTTACGGTGTCACCCGCCCACGCCGTTGATCCAGCCATCATCTTCCTCGACCGGGCCGCTAAGGAAACCATTGCCGCCTCGCGCTCACGGAGCCCCTCGGCCTTGCAGGGCGTGATCGCGCGTTACGCCGACGCACCTCAACTTGGCCTCTATGCATTGGGTGACTACCGCCCCCGCCTTGAGCCTACGGACAAGGAGCCCTATTTTGCCGGTATGATCCGTTTCATCGGGCGCTATGCGTCAACCGAAGCGCCGAAATATCCGGTCGCCCGCGTCACCTTTACGCCAGAAGTGCGCCAGACCCGCGCCGGAATAACCGTCGACAGCACCATCATGATGCAGGATGGCACCAGTTACGACGTCGCCTGGCTGTTGACCAAGTACGGCACCAGCTATCGTATCCGCGATGCGCAGGTGATGAGCTTCTGGCTCAGCTCATTCCTGCAAAAATTGTTCGTCGACTACATCGGCCAGAACAATGGCTCGGTCAAAGCGCTGGTGCAGGTGCTGCAGCGGCATTGAGCATCGCCTCTGCTTTTCATGCGGATCATGATCGTTGGCGCTTCGGCAGAAGGACTGTCAGGATGGGACGCGTGCAATCATGCCCCGCTTGCTGGGTTTGGAATAGCCGAAAATTGCCATTTCTACGCATCCATTGTGCACGACACTTGGACGGAAGCGATGATCAAAGCTCTTGAAAGCGCTATTGAAAAAGCTCGCGCCTTGTCGCCGGACCGGCAAGCCGACGCGGCCGATGCGCTGGAGCGGATTGTTGCAGCGTCACACACGACTTATACTTTGTCCGGCGAGGAGCGTGCCCTGGTCGAGGAAGGCTTGGCAGACCTTGATGCGGGCAATATCGTGCCAGAAGAGGACATGGATCGGTTCTGGGCGCGGCATCGGACATGAAGGTCGTCTGCGGTTGGCGAGCGCAGGCTGATATCGCCGCGATGTTCGATCACATCTCGCGGCAAGATCCCCAAACAGCGTTGCCCGTTGAAAGCGAAATCCGAGCGGCCTGTAGCGGCCTTGGACAATTTCCCTATGCGAATGTGGCGACCGATCTCGCTCACGTGTATCGGATGCCGATCCCGAAGTTTGGTTTCACGGTGTTCTACCGAGTTCGCGCCGAAAAGTCCCTCGTCGAGATCGTTCGCGTCGTGCGCAGCCCGCGTGTACAAAATCTGGGTCGAGTTCCAACTGGATCAGTGATATCGGCCAGCCGCCTGCCCTGTCACCCAGATCACACTGGGCGCAACACCATCGGCAAAGGTACTGCTTGTACCGTGCCCGTCCTCCAGCGTAACGTTCCACAAGGGTAAGACTTTTAAAGTCCATTCGGGTTGGGAACGGTGCATGAGTCAGGGGGATGTGATCCTGGAAGCGCGAGATCTGGTCAAAGATTTCGCTGGCTTCCAAGCGGTGAACCACGTGAGCATGAAGGTCCGCCGGGGGACCATCCACGCGCTCATCGGCCCCAACGGTGCTGGCAAGACGACCCTGTTCAACCTGCTGACAAAGTTCATGCCCCCAACGCAGGGGCAAATTCTGTTCAACGGCCAGGACATTACCAAGCTCGCACCGGCCGATGTGGCCCGGCGCGGCCTCGTGCGGTCATTCCAGATTTCGGCAGTGTTTCCGCATTTGTCAGTGCTCGATAACGTGCGAATTGCGCTCCAGCGGCAGCGTGGCGCATCATTTGACTTCTGGCGCTCACGCAGCGTGTTGTCAGTTTATCATGATCGAGCCCATGCACTGCTGGAAGAGGTCGGGCTGACGCAATATGCCGAAGCGCAGGCGGTGTCGTTGCCCTATGGCCGCAAGCGGGCGCTGGAACTGGCGACCACGCTCGCCCTTGAGCCGGAACTGATGCTGCTCGACGAGCCCATGGCCGGCATGGCGCATGAAGACATCGACCGCATTCAAGAGTTGATCCGCAAGGCCGCCAAGAACCGCACCGTGCTGATGGTCGAGCACAATCTCAACGTGGTCGCCTCGCTCTCCGATACCATCACCGTGCTGACGCGCGGCCAAGTGCTGACCGAGGGCGATTACAAGACGGTCTCGGCCAACAAGGACGTGCAGCAGGCGTATATGGGGGTCGGCCATGTCTGATGCATTATTGACCGTCCGTGACCTGCAAAGCTGGTATGGCGAAAGCCACATCCTGCATGGCGTGAATATGGAAGTCCGCCAAGGCGAGGTGGTCACCTTGCTGGGCCGCAATGGTGCCGGCAAAACAACGACGCTCAAGTCCATCATGGGCATCGTGCGCAACCGCAAGGGCTCGATCACCAAGGGTGGGGCCGAGACAATCAAACTGGCACCGGAAAAGATCGCCAGGATCGGCGTCGCGCTGTGCCCGGAAGAGCGCGCGATCTTCTCAAGTTTGTCGGTTCGTGAAAACCTGATGCTGCCGCCGAAACTGCACGCGGGCGGGATGGAACTCGACGAGATCTTCGAGCTGTTTCCGAACCTGAAAGAGCGCATCGGCACCAGCCAGGGCAGCAAGCTCTCGGGCGGCGAGCAGCAGATGCTGGCGATTGCCCGCATTTTGCGCACCGGTGCCGACGTGCTGCTGCTCGATGAACCGACGGAAGGTCTCGCCCCCGTCATCATCCAGCAGATCGGCCGCACCATCAAAAAGTTGAAAGAGCGTGGACTGACGATCCTGCTGGTGGAGCAGAACTTCCGCTTTGCGTCGACGGTCGCCGACCGCTTCTACGTCATGGAGCATGGCCAGATTATCGACGGCTTCAACGCCGTCGATCTGGAAGCGAACATGCCGAAACTGCATACATATTTGGGGGTTTAGAGCGGTTAGACCTGGGAGCACACGACCCAAATTCGTCATGGCCGCGCAGGCGGCCACCCAAGCAAACAAGCAATCTGGAGAAACTGCAGCCCAAAGACAGGATTGAAGTTCGTTTTGAATGACCAACGGCGCACAAAATCAGACTTGCTTGGGTGGCCGCCGTCACGCTCCGCGTGCTCCGCACGACGCGGCCAAGACGAAAATTAGTACATTTTTGCACGTCCCAAGCAGTTGAAATTTTAGGTGCGCCGCACGTTGAAAAATAGGGAACACAGCAAATGCGTCATCTCCTCATCGCGGCTACGGCGGCACTCGCCGCCACCGCACTTCCAGCAGCCGCGCAATATAAAGGGCCGCCGATCAAGATCGGCGTGCTGAACGACGCCTCGAGCCTCTATTCCGACATTGGCGGCAAGGGA
>JANNEU010000487.1:0-7310 GCA_031379035.1 Hyphomicrobiaceae bacterium
CTTCAAGACGTTTTCGACGCGCTTCGCAGGCCTGCCGGTGCGCATCGCCCAAGCCTCACGCATGGTCACACCGAAAGAACTGGCGGACGCCAAGGCTGAACTCAAATCGGGCCAGTTGGATATTGTCGTCGGTACTCACGCCCTGCTCAGCAAGTCCATCGAGTTCGCCCGTCTCGGCCTGATCGTCATCGATGAGGAACAGCATTTCGGTGTTGCTCACAAAGAGCGGCTGAAGCAGTTGCGCGAAGATGTGCACGTACTCACGCTCTCCGCGACGCCCATCCCGCGGACACTGCAACTCGCCCTCTCCGGCGTGCGCGAACTCTCGCTGATTACCACGCCACCTGTCGACCGGCTGGCGGTACGCACTTACATCTCGCCCTTCGATCCGATCATCATTCGCGAAGCGCTCCGTCGTGAACGGTATCGCGGCGGGCAGTCCTTCTACGTCTGCCCGCGTCTGTCGGACCTCGATGATGTGGCGGAGTACCTCCGGGAGCATGTGCCCGAGTTGAAGGTTGCGCGCGCGCACGGCCAGCTGTCGTCAACCGAGCTCGAAGATGTGATGGTGGCCTTCTACGAGGGCCAGTATGACGTGCTGCTCTCCACCGCCATTGTCGAATCCGGTCTTGATATTCCGAACGCCAACACCATGATCGTGCATCGCGCCGACATGTTCGGCTTGGCGCAGCTCTATCAGCTGCGCGGCCGCGTCGGGCGCTCCAAGACACGCGCGTATGCGTACTTTACGATCCCATCCGGCAAAAAGCTGACGCATGGCGCTGATCGCCGGCTGAAAGTGCTGCAGTCGCTCGATACGCTTGGTGCCGGCTTCTCGCTCGCCAGTCACGACCTCGATATCCGTGGTGCGGGCAATCTTTTGGGCGACGAGCAGTCCGGGCACATCCGTGAAGTGGGCTTTGAACTTTATCAATCCATGCTCGAAGACGCGATCAACAATCTCAAGGGCGGCGACATCGACGGGACCAGCGCCGACCAGTGGAGCCCGCAGATTGCGCTGGGTACCGCTGTGCTTATTCCCGAGGTCTACGTCAGCGATCTGCAACTCCGCCTCGGCCTCTACCGGCGACTCGGTTCTCTTGCGTCCCGCGCCGACATCGATAGTTTCGGTGCTGAATTGCAGGACCGCTTCGGGCCTTACCCAGAGGAAGTGGCCGCCCTGCTAGACGTTATGGAGATCAAGGCACTCTGCAAAACCGCCCACATCCAGCAGATTGATGCTGGGCCAAAGGGTGCAACCCTCGGCATTCGTAAAGGCGGCTTCCCCAACCCCGAAGGGCTGGTGAAATACATTACGCTGCATAAGGCGCAGATGAAGCTGCAGCCGGACCAGAAGCTCCTCGTGCGTGGTGAGTGGGCCGACACGGCCGTCCGTCTTAAAGCCGTCCGCGATCTCGCGGCAGCACTGGCCGAGATTGCAGTGGTCAAGAAGGCATAAGATAGGGACAGTCACCAATTTGGCAACTCGGTTCTCGCTTGTATTCTCCACAGCATAAGCCAAATTGGTGACTGTCCCGAATTACGCTCACTCCAGGACACGCGCGCCCCATGACCACCTCCGCCGCAGCCCACCTCCCAAAAGTACTCAAAGCCTTGGACCAAAGCCAGGACGCTGCGCTCGAGCGCCTGTTCGCACTGCTTCGCATCCCGAGCGTTTCCACCGATCCCGCCTACAAGGACCACTGCGTCACCGCTGCCAAATGGTGCGCCGCTGAATTGAAGGCTCTTGGCTTTGCTGAGGCCAAGGTCGTGCCCGCCGCCGGCCATCCTTTTGTCGTGGCGCATGATCGCAAGACGATCCCTAAAGGCATGCCGCACGTGCTCTTCTACGGCCACTACGATGTGCAGCCAGTGGATCCGCTCGAGCTGTGGACCTCGCCCCCCTTCGAACCCCGCATTGCGACAGAGAAGGGCAACGGCAAAGTGATCCTCGCCCGCGGTGCTGAGGACAACAAAGGTCAGTTGATGACCTTCTTTGAGGCGGCGCGCGCCTGGAAACAAGTCGCTGGCGAGCTGCCGATCGCCGTCACGGTTCTGCTCGAAGGGGAAGAGGAGTGTGGTTCGCTCTCATTGCCAGCCTTTCTCAAGACACACGGCAAGGAGGTCACCGCCGACCTGGCGCTCGTTTGCGATACGGGCCAGTGGGACAAGGACACACCCGGCATCTCCACGCAGCTGCGCGGCATCTGTGCTGCCGAGATCGTCATCACGGCCGCCAACCGCGATCTACATTCCGGTCTTTACGGCGGGGCTGCGGCAAACCCGATCCGCGTGCTGACGCAGGTTCTGGGGTCCATGCACGATCGTCGCGGCAAGGTGACCGTGCCCGGGTTTTACGACGGCATCATCAAACCATCGGCGAAAACGCTCAAGCAGTGGAAGGCGCTCGACTTTGCACCGGCCGAATTCCTCGGCAAAGTTGGCTTGTCCGTGCCAGCGGGTGAAGCTGGCTATTCTGTCATGGAACAATGCTGGTCGCGGCCGACGCTGGAGTTCAACGGCATCACCGGTGGCTATCAAGGCACCGGCACCAAGACTGTGATCCCCGCCAAAGCGTCCGTGAAGATCACCTGCCGCTTGGTGCCCGGCCAGAAGCCGAAGCACGTCATGGACGCCATTGAAGCCTTCGTGAAAGCGCGCCTGCCAGCCGATTGCAAACTGGAGATGACCGGCAAGCGCGGCAGCGAGGCTGTGCTGTTTGATCCCGAGACGCCGGCGATCAAGAGCGCTGCCGCAGCGCTCAAAGACGAGTGGGGCCGCGACGCCATCATGCTCGCTCTCGGCGGCTCGATCCCCATCGTCACCGACTTCAAAGAGAAGCTTGGCATGGACAGCCTTTTGGTCGGTTTCGCGCTCGATGACGACCGCATCCACAGCCCCAACGAGAAATACAATCTCTCCAGCTTCCGCAAAGGTGCCCGCAGTTGGGCCCGCATCCTCGCCAACATGGCGAAGTGAAACAGGGGGGCATTCGTGCCTGTTGCGATGGGAGGGCGTGAAGCGTAAATCCCAATTCACCCCAAAATCGCAAATGTGCCCGTGGAAAAAGCGGATGGCTTGTCACTGCCGGCTTCGCGGATTTCGGTGGTGCAGAACGCGAGCGTGCGACCGAGGCGGATGACTTTGGCAGCGAGGACAGCGTCCGCCTTGGTGATCGGGCGCATGTAGTTGATGGTCAGGTCCACCGTGGTGATGGGCTTTTGCAGGCCACCCATCTGCGCCATCAACGCGATGGCCATCGCCGTATCAGCGCCCGTCACCAGCGTCTGCCCGCTCATGACGCCACCCGTGCGGCAGAGTTGATCGGAGAACGGAATACGCATGGTCAACGTGCCGTCGCCCACCGCCTCCGCCGTGATTCCGGTGGCCCGCACCCAGGGCGCAAATAATTCGGCAAGTGCCGCGTTGGCGGCTGCCACATCGAAGGTCGCCTCACCCATCAGCGCGCTTCCCGCAGACTGTTGATGGCGGCGACGATGCCGCCGGACACATGCGGTACACCGGCTTCCGCCAGCGCCAACTCGGTGGTCGCAATCGCACCAAGCAGCATGGGTTCGTTGAGATCGCCGAGATGGCCGATGCGGAAGGCGCGGCCATTGAGCGGCCCAAGACCGCTGCCGAGCGCCAGATTGTAGCGGGCTTCGGCGAGGCTCCGCACGGCGTTCGCATCATGACCATCGGGCAACAGGATGGTGGTCACACTGCTGGATACGCGCGTGGCGTCAGCGCACAAAACTTCAATGGCCTTGACCGGCCCGCTGACGCCGGCCTCCGTAACCTTGGCACCGCTTTTTGCGTTGCCGCCCCACGCTGATACCGCCGCGCGTGTTGCTGTACCCAAGCGCTTGTGACGCGCGAGGGTGTGCTGAAAGCCTTCTGCCTCGATGATCCGCACGCCTTCCGCAAGACCCAGCATCATGTGCACCGGCGAGGTGCCCGGAAAGCGCTGCGGCTTAACCGCCAGCAACTGTTGCCAGTTGAAGTAACTGCGCGGCGTTGCAACGGTCTTGGAGCGATCAAGGGCCTTCTGGCTGATGCCGGTGAGGCTCATGCCGGTCACCATCATCAGGCCCTTCTGGCTGCTTGAGACGACGATATCGAGTCCCCATTTATCCATCTGCAGTTCGATAGAGCCGAACGACGAAATCGCATCCGCCAGCAACAGCGCCTGGTGGCCGGATTTGTCGATGGCTTTACGGAATTCAGCGAGCGGATGCACCACCCCGGTAGCGGTCTCGTTGTGGACGGCCAGCACGCCTTTGATTTCGCCTTTCGTATCGGCTTTGAGACGCGTCTCGAGATCAGCGGTGGCAACACCAATGCGCCAGTCGGCCTTCAGGGTCTCGACCTTCAGCCCAAGATCGCGCGCCATCTCGGCCCAATGCGAAGCAAAGAAGCCGCAGTCGAGTGCCAGCACCGTCTCGCCCGGCGAAAAGCAATTGACGAGCGCCGCTTCCCAGGCTGCGTGACCGTTGCCGGCATAAAGCAGCAGATGCTGCTCGGTGCCCAACATCTGCTTGATGCCGGCATGGATGCGCGCCTGCACGCCCAGAAATTCCGGCGCGTTGAAATCCATGGTTGTGTGATGCATCGCCGATAGAACGCTATCGGGGATATTGGTTGGTCCAGGGCCGAAGAAGAAATGGCGGCCGCGCGGGCCAGCGGGCGTGTTCTTGAGTGCGGTGGCGGCGGCTGACATGGACAGACCCTTCGGACAAATTTTGAGCCTACGATTGGCGGTTGCCGCCGGTTGGGTCAAGCGGCTCGAGCCGCGACCTAACCTACACAACCCGCACTGTCGCCGCCCACCCCAGCCATTGCCGCGCGCGGGCTTCGGGGTCAGCGGCATTCAGCACATCACTGACGACGGAGCAGCTATCGGCACCGGCGGCGATGATGTCCGGCGCCTGTTCCAACGTTATCCCACCGATGGCCACCAGCGGGCAGGCAGTGCCGACTTTGGCGCGCCATGTTGAAATCGCCGCCAGCCCTTGCGCAGCTCGCCCGGTCGTTTTCGTCCTGGTCGGGTTGATCGGCCCTAGTGCGACGTAGTCGGGTTCGGCTTTGAGCGCGATGTCCAGTTCGGCGGGATCATGCGTCGAGAGTCCGATACGGATGCCGGCGGCCTTCAAGGTGGCGAGATCGGTGTCGGCCAGATCTTCCTGGCCCAGATGCACATAGTCGCAACCCACCGAGAGCGCCTCGCGCCAGTAGTCATTGACAATCAGCTGGCAGTCCGCGTGCGCCATCACAGCGTCCATTGCTGCGGCAATTTCACGCCGCGCCGCAGTGGACGACAAACCTTTGGCGCGCAGCTGGATCGTTCGCACGCCCACCCGCGCAAACCGCGCCACCGCGGCGGCATCCGGTACAATGAGATAGAAGGGATCAAGGTCCGACAGGTTTTTCGGCATGGTGGTAACTCCCCTCCTCAAAACGCCAACTGCACTTTCATGCTCTTGGAGCGGTCGCTGGCGAGTTCGAAGGCTTTGACGGCGTCCGCCATCGGCATGGTCTCGCTGATGACGGGGCGTACGTCGAGCCGGCGGGCACCAATGAGGCTGGCAGCCAGCGCAAATTCCTCGTGGAATCGGAAGGTGCCGCGCAGATCGATTTCCTTGGCGACAATGGTGTTCATCGGCACATTCATGGTGCCGCCGATACCGACCTGTACGATGACGCCTTGCGGGCGCACCACGTCGAGGCCGGCGACTAGCGCGCGCTCGTTGCCGGAGCATTCGAGCATCACGTCAAAGGTGCCCTTGTCGGCGGCGTAGGCGGTCAACTGTGAGGTGTCGGTGGCAACGTTGATGCAGCGGTCAGCGCCCACCGACAAAGCAAGCTTGAACGGCGTGGGCGTGACGTCGGTGGCGACGATCTCCCGCGCGCCAGCGTGACGCGCCGCCATGATGGACAGCACTCCTATAGGGCCGCAGCCCGTCACCAACACACGCTTGCCGGTGATGGGGCCTGCGCGCTGTACGGCATGCAGGCACACGGCCATGGGTTCGCACATGGCTGCTTCGCCTGGCGTCACCGTTGCCGGCACTGCGTGGCACTGGCTGGCGTGGGTGACAAGGTGCTCGCGGAAGGCCCCTTGCACATGCGGAAAGCGCATGGCGCTGCCGTAGAAGCGCATGTCGAGGCAATGCATCTGTTTGCCTTCGAGGCAGTAGCGGCAGCCGTTGCAAGGCCGGCTCGGGCTGACCGCTACGCGGTCGCCGGTTTTGAGTGTGGCCACGCCCGCGCCCAATGCAGCGACAACGCCGGCCACTTCGTGACCAAGAGCGATCGGCTCGCGGACGCGGATCGTGCCGAAACCGCCATCGTGATAGTAGTGCAAATCTGAGCCGCAAATGCCGCCGCGCTCGATGCGCACCAGCACTTCTCCCGGTCCCGGCTGGGCCACCGGTACCAAGTCGATGCGCAGGTCGTGTGCTTTGTGGAGGACGACGGCGCGAGCGGTGGAGGTGGTGACGGACATGAGCGGCTCTCAAGCTTGCTGCGCGGAGGACGGGGCGATAGCGTCGGCAAATCAGTGCAAACGGCACCTTGCAGCCAGGAAACAAGCAGCCAGGAAACAACATGTCAAACTCTGCAGCCGACACGCTTGACTTCAAAGGTGCCTCGACCGTGGCCGAGCCGCTGGTGGCGCTGCGACAGGCGCTGATTGAAGCTGCCAAGGCGATGGCGGCGGCTGGCGTGCCGCCAACGATGCTGACCGGCATGAGCTGGACATCACGGTGGCCGGCGGCGATCCACCCGCTGGCTCACGACGTCGACCTCTCCTACCGCGAAAGTTTTGGTGGGTTCCGGCCGCCCATCGCGGTGCAGTGGGCGGACCACGACGGCGTGCGAGTTCTGATCCGCGCGCGCAAACCTTTGACACCGGCGAGCACTGGACCAGTGTGGGGCGGCTTCACGTTGCCCGAGCTTGCCCGCGAATACAGCCCGCGCACCTTGGTGCCCGACATGAGCGCGATCTTTGATGCATGGCGGCGGGATGGCGCAGCGTTCCGCGCCAAACATCTGACGGCAGAGTTGCCGTTCGGGCCAACCGCCAGCGAAACCGTCGACATCTATCTGCCCGACGGCGGCGCTGGCGCGCGGCCCCTGTGGATCTTCATCCACGGCGGCTATTGGCAGGCCGCCGACAAGGCGCAGCATGCACAGTTCGCAGCGGGGATGCTGGCCGCAGGTTATGCCGTGGCGATGCCGAACTACACACTCGCGCCGGCCGTCACCATTCACGTCATCGTGCAGCAAATGCAGCGCATGCTGGTGTTTCT
>JANNEU010000022.1:0-1539 GCA_031379035.1 Hyphomicrobiaceae bacterium
ACCGGTTACACGGACGCCGCACGCGGCACGATGGCAGAAGACAAAGAGCGCGGCGGCTACTTCACCGAGATCGTGCTGCGCCCGCTGGTGACGATCAGCGCCGGCGATGCGGCGCGTGCCGAGCATCTGCACGAAGCAGCCCACAAGAAGTGCTACATCGCCAACTCGGTCAACTTTCCGGTGCGCTGCATCCCGAAGATCCAAGCGGCTTGATGCCTGCCAGCGCCGCAATCGGACAAGCCTGTCAAACCACATGCAGGCGCAGCGGCTTTCCTTCGACACGCGCAATAATGCCCTTTGCTTCAAGGTCAAGCTGGACACCTTTCAACCACCAACCAGCCTTTGCGCCACCTGGAAACAGATCTTCAGGTAAGAGCGGCAACAGGCGCGTCTTAAGTTCGGCTACCGTCACCCCCGGCAACGACGCCGGCAGGACCAAGAGGATTGCCTTTTTCATCGCTGCGTACTTGTTGGCGTCAACCCGCACAACCCGGCCCGGGCTCTTGACGTTTTCAATCGCGACCTTGCTGGGAGCCTTGGTCATCCCTTCGCCCTTCCCCAATTCATTTGAGGCGTCCGGAACCCCATCGCGATCCAGGCAGCAACCAACTTCACCATGAACCTGCCGGAGTGAGTTCGATAGCTTGGAATTTGGTCGGCGAACTCGACGCCGGCGCGCCGGTCTTTGGTCATGACCCGCATCTCGAGTGGCGGCGCGCTTTCCGCAATCCGATTCTGGTACATTGACAACCAGTGCCCTTTGGTGAACTCGGCAACCATTGCGGAATTGCAGCAGGTGGCAACGATCCGCCGGGTTGGCGACCCAGGCTTCAACTGATGCTCCTCAAGATACTCTTGCCCCTGCACGCAGCGCACGCGATCTTTGCGATACATAATGTAGCCTGTGCCGCCATCAGGGTCGAGCACACGAGGCGCCAATGGGAGCTGCTCGAAACGGCGTCCGGCCTCTTGGCAGCTTGTGCAGTAACACAAGACCGTCAGAATTGGCGGGTCGGCAGCTTCGAACGTCACCTTGCCGCATCGGCACATTGCTGACCGGGTTTTGAGCTGCTTTGGGCTCACTGCGGCTTCCCTTTCAACTAGCTTCGATTGGCGCCTTATCTGCGCGTCCAAAGCTACCACAACGAAATGGCCCGGTCGCACCACGCACCACGCCGCCTTGCTGTTTGTCAACGGACCGCCTGCCCAAACGAGCGTCAGAAGTGAAACGGCCACGCTCGCTCATGTATCGATTCGTTCGATCGAAAGCTGCCCAACCCGAACACTGAGAACTCGTCCTCAGTCGCCGTGGAACGCACGCCGAGCGCGCGCAGCACGACATTGATGGGCCACAGCGTTGGCGCGCGCTGACGGCCGACGCCTGCAATGTCCAGCGACGCCGGACCGACCACCGCGCGGCCACCCTGCCACAGCACCGCCGCTTGCTGGCCACCCGTCCCGTCGTAGCGCGTCTCCAAATAGGCCAACGGCGCACGCAGCGAGCACTCGGCCGCAAACGTCTGCACGGTTGATGACAGC
>JANNEU010000062.1:0-3664 GCA_031379035.1 Hyphomicrobiaceae bacterium
GGCAGCGCGTGCAGCCAACGCCATGATTGTTAGTGTCGGGTTCTTCTCAGATCCGGTTGTGAAGCAACCAGCGTCACACACGACAACACTGCGTGCATCATGGATTCGGTTCCAGGCATCTAGAACGCCATACTTCGGGTCTGCATGCATGCGTACCGTACCTCCGTAGTGAACCGAGGTGCCCGGATGCAGTGTCGGCACGATGTCTCCAAGTGTTGAGCGGTTTCCAGACTCTTCTAAGAGCATCATTAAATGACGCCGCGCGCTTACAACGGTCGCAACTTCTTCGGCGCTGAACTGAATTCGGATGTTCAGGTTCGGTAGCCCGAATTCGTCTTTCAGTGTCGCGGAGGGTCCTGCGTAGCTGTTTTCGGTCGGCACCATCGTGCCGAAGACCTGCACGCCAACACGGCTCGACTTCATACCGAACCGGCTGCGGATCGTGTCGAACGTGCCGACCGTGCCGAGCGTCCATGAGGTGCTTAAGAGTGGAGCAGAGACGGCATGGGGTAGCCGGGTCAAATACGCAGGCGGCGCAAGCAGCGTGCGTGGACGATCCAGCGTGAGCATCCACCATTCCCGCGGATGATCATGAAGAAAACGTCCTAGCAATCCATGCGCATTGCCCAACCCTTGCGGAAAGTCGGCGCAAACCGAGTTGTGCAAGAGCTTCGCCGAAGCGAGAGCGCCACAAGCAACGACAACCGCATTCGCCGCAACAAATTCCATTTTACTGGTGCGACGGTTAAAGCAGGTTACGCCCTGCACCCTCCGCGCTGCCCCCGACCACTGCAGGCGCAAGGCGTGCATCCCTGTCTTGAGTTCAAAATTCTTAGCACGGCGCATAGGGCGCACAATGGCCGTATAGCTGTTGAAGGCCGTGCTACGCCGGACCATCATACTCGGCGACCCATCGGCGATCGGCATCGTTGTGAAGCCTTGACCGTAGCGCGCCGACAACTCTTGAAAGCCGCGCCAATCGTCGGGAAGATCGTGCCGATAAGCCGCAACACCTGCCTGCAATTGCGGCACATCCCGGCGCCCCCCAGTTATCGTGAGCAGGCGCTCTGCGTCTTCGTAGTAGGGGATGAGATCCGAATAGGAGACCGGCCATCGGTATCTTTCGTGAAGCCGCTCCCCGTCAGTGAAATCCTGCGGCGCATAGCGCGGCACCGCGCCGGTCCAGCTATTGGACAGGCCACCTAGGGCTAGTTGAGCGTAGTGAAGTGTCTTGGGATCACCCGAGATCTCGTGCCCGGTCTCCGGCCGCAGTTGTTGTTTGACGCGAAAAACATTCCTTGCGCCCAGTCGCACCAGCGATCCGGATTGTATGTCGATGCCGGCGTCGAGCATCGTCACGCGGATCCCACGACGGACCAGCTCACGCGCCGCCATCGCACCGGCCGGGCCGCTGCCAATGACCACAACTCTGCGATCATCCGACATTGGCCGCTCAGTACGTCTTATCGACAAGTGACCGGCCCAGCCGGAAGGTAGAATATACGATAGGCGCCTTGACGAAGATTTGCTCGCGCAACCGCCCCATGACTGTTGGTTTGTACCAGTTCGCCAGAAATTTAATCTCGCCACCGTCGATGTTGAACGGGTCGTCGTGCGTGCTACCACCGTCTTCCCAAGTAAATGCCAACATGGCGCGCGGAACCGGCGTACGGTTGGGCATGCCCCGATGCCAGACATTAGAACTGCGCACCAATACGTCACCGCGCTGCGTCAAGACGCGCGTGTTGTTTCGATGGGGTCTCTCGACCAAGAAGTCCTTGTAACGATAGAACCGCTTGTGGGTGCCGGGGACCAAGTCGATGGCACCATTGGCGATAACGGTATCGACGAGGGCAACGTTGGCGATGATGAATTCTCGCGCAAACGTACGATCCGTATGATAATGCTGCGCATGGCTGCCTGGAATGTTGAAGTTACAGCCGACATTTGGCATCCGTGTCATCTGCGGATTGAGTTCCTGCATCAGCTCGATGATCCCGCGCATTTGCAAGCTGTCATAAATCGTTTGGACACCGGCCCCGGGATAGCAATTGATGTGGCCGCTCGTGAGGCCGCCGCATTCCCGCAGCTTCCCGGACGCCGAAGCCGCCTCAAAGGCACCTGAGAGGCCTTTGTGCAATTCATCCAACTTTTCAGAGGGTACGGCGCCACGAACCACAAAATAGCCGTCGCGCTCAAACGCTGACTTCAGCTCCGCTTTCTCACTGGTCGAAAACGTGTTTCTTGCTGTTGCTACCATTGCTGTATCCTCAGTTTTATACGTATGGTTTTCGGAATTATTTGAGAGCGAGACGCAGCTTCAAGCTGCAGCAAGAAGCTTGGCGTATTGTTGAACCACGTGAGCGCACTGGTGATGAGGCATGAAACGCGCGCGCACTGTTGCCCGCGCTGCAACCCCCATGCGTCGACGCCGTTCAGCATCTTTGAGTAGCGCGGACATCGCGACAGCGACCGCCTCAGTCGAGCGTGGTTCGACCAGCCAACCGTCAGTTCCGTGCGTGACGATCTCTGGGACGCCGCCGGCATTGCAAGCGATCACTGGTTTACCCATCGCCATCGCCTCGACAATGGCAAGTCCGAAAGGTTCCCAATAGGATGGATGCACGAAGATATCGATCTCGTGGAAGAATGACCGCAAATCCTCGTGAAACCCGCCGAAATGTACCCGTTCTGCAATCCCACCGTCACGCGCCATTCCCTCTAGTACGGACCGATACGCGGGCTCGTCAGCACCCAGGATCAAGACGTGCAAGTCCGGGTGAAGGCCGCGCAGGTGAGCGATTGCACCCAGCAGCTCGCGCTGCCCTTTCCAGTACGTCATGCGCGCGGCAATGCCGACCAACGGTGCCCCCTCTGGAATGCCGTACTGCTGGCGTATGGGGCCCCGGTACCGAGCGCCCAGGGCCGGATCAAAGTAGTCTGCATTAACGGCATTGTAGACCGTCCTGATCTTTTGCACCCCAAGGCCTAAATCGATCAGCCCGTCGCGGATGAAATTGGAAACTGCGAAAATGGTTGTGGCTTGGCGCATGCCCCACATCGTCGGACGCGTGAGATGCCTACCGGCATTTGAGTGCATGTGGACGACGGAGACCGCGCCCGTCATTCTGCTGAGCAGGCCCAAGTAACTTGCGTCGCGCGGCCGATCTGTCGCGTGAATGATCTGAATCCGATGGTGACGGATGAATGCTGCGGCTCGCACGAGCGAGGCCGCGCTTGGAGCGTAAGCCCGAACTTTGGCAAGTTTGCCTTCACCTGCGGTATCCGCTGCTGGCCGTCCAAGCGGCAAAAACATGACGTTGACACGCGGTAGACGCGTAAAGCGTTCCCTCATTTCTGCTGCGTCGGAAGCCTCGCTGTTGGACAACACAAAAATTTCAACGTCGTCTGCAGGCAAGTGGCTCATCAGCGAGACATGGACGGCAACATCCGCACCATAGCTGTCGCGGGTATTTAGAAATAAGATGCGCATGGGCACTCTCAATTTCTCCCCGCTATCACCAAGACGAAACTCAGAACAGCGTGCCATTCTAAAACAAAAGCCTTTGCAACGACCGCAATCAAATGGTTGAGGTAAATTTCTGCGCCGACGCCTTGCGCGCAAGGGCAGAACGACCCTGTTGCAACTTTTACGTTGCACTCA
>JANNEU010000146.1:0-2093 GCA_031379035.1 Hyphomicrobiaceae bacterium
AGACAATCCGCACCGCCACTTGGTTCAATTCACACCATCTCGTCTGCGCGTGGCAGCTTCCGGCTGCCGTGGCGGATATGCACGATGATTGGTCCAGCATCGTTCATTCTGAAATATACGCGATAGGGATACTTACCGACCGGAAGTGCGAAAACGCCCCTGCGGGCTCTGACTTTGCGGCCGACGCCGGGATGCCGACCTATGAGGGCTACGGTCGCCTCGATCCTCCGCATGACAGACACCGCGCCGCTCGGTCGGCGTCCGGCGATGCAGTCAGAGATGGTTCGGATATCCGCGAGGGCGCGCTCCGAGTACCGCATGCTCATTTGCGGAAGCGAGCGAACACGGCCTCGACGTCTGCTGGATCAGCCAATCGGCCGGCCTCAATATCTGCGAGGCCTTCGTCAATGGCGGCCATCGTTTCCGCGTCCACATCGACGGGATCGGTGCCCATCTCGTCCAGCGCCAAGAGCAGTTCGGCGGCTTCATTCTGGCGCGCGCTCGGCCACGCCTGAACACGTGCCAATGCTTTGTCCATCAGATCGGTCATGAGCAAACCCAGCGGTGGCTACTGATAAAATGTTACCAGATGAATAGGGAGAGTGTCACGTGGCACTCACTCAATTATGCTTTCTGCACTGTGCAACTTCCGGCGCTCGCGTGTCTCCGTCTCCTACAACGCGATAGACCAATCGGTGTTCATCGGTGATGCGGCGGGACCACCAGCCGGCCCAGTTGTGGCGGAGTGCTTCGAGTTTTTCGGGACCGGAAAATGGATTTCTGCGGCAATCCTCGATGAGGCGATTGACACGCCGCAGTGTCTTTCGGTCCTGCTCGGCCCACTCAAGATAGTCGTCCCAGCCTTGCGGGAGGAACGTCAGCTTCATTTGCCAACAAGCTCACGCTCGACGGCCTTGCCTGCATCAGCATCCCGTACCGCCTGATCCAACCGCGCGCGATTGACTGGTGAGCGCGCGAGGTTGAGCATCTCTTGCAGGCTGTTCCACTCATCAAGCGAGACAAGAACAGCGGCGGGTTTGCCGGTGCGCGTAATCACAATCGCTTCAGCGTTGTCGGATGCCTGATCCATCAACTGATCCAGCTGCGCGACTGCATCTTCGAAGGTTTTGGCGTCCATGGCTGCGCTCCGTGGCCAGCGTTCCACGCAGACGCTAGCACACAAGTCTTTGCCCCTCAATTATCATCCATCTTCAACGCCGCGATGAACGCTTCTTGGGGGATCTCGACTTTCCCGAATTCGCGCATCTTTTTCTTGCCGGCTTTCTGCTTGTCGAGCAGCTTGCGTTTGCGGGAGATGTCGCCGCCGTAGCACTTGGCGATCACGTCTTTGCGCAGCGCGCGGATGGTTTCACGCGCGATGACTTTGCCGCCGAGTGCTGCCTGCACGGGGATCTGGAACATGTGCGGCGGGATCAGTTCTTTCAGCTTCTCGCACATGCTCCGACCACGGCTCTCCGCGCGCGTACGATGCACGATCATGGAGAGCGCATCGACCGGCTCGGAATTCACCAGCACCGACAGCTTCACGAGATCGTTCTCTTCATAGCCGGTGATCTTGTAGTCGAACGAGGCATAGCCGCGCGAAATGCTCTTCAGACGATCATAGAAATCGAACACGACTTCGTTGAGCGGCAGATCATAAACCACCATGGCGCGCGAGCCGGCATAGGTCAGCTGCGTTTGCCGTCCGCGGCGATCCTGGCAGAGCTTCAGCACAGCCCCAAGATATTCGTCCGGCACCAGAATGGTCGCAGAAATCCAAGGCTCTTTCAGGTGATCGATCTTGACCACGTCCGGCATGTCGGCCGGGTTGTGCATGTCGATCTCGGTGCCGTCCTTCATCGCCAGCTTGTAGATGACGCTCGGCGCGGTGGTGATCAGGTCCATATTGAATTCGCGCTCGAGACGCTCGGTGATGATCTCGAGATGCAGCAATCCGAGAAACCCGCAGCGGAAGCCGAAGCCCAACGCGGCCGATGTTTCCATTTCAAACGAGAAGCTGGCGTCGTTGAGGCGCAGTTTCCCCGTCGACGCCGCCGACTTCGAGGATCTACGTGAGGCGATGGGGAAAC
>JANNEU010000173.1:0-3405 GCA_031379035.1 Hyphomicrobiaceae bacterium
TCGTTGGTCGGTTCGTCGAGCAGCAACAGGTTGCCACCCTGCTTGAGCATCTTCGCCAGATGCACGCGGTTGCGTTCACCGCCCGACAACAGCCCGACTTTCTTCTGCTGGTCGGCACCCTTGAAGTTGAACCATCCGCAATAGGCGCGGCTGCTCATTTCCTTTTTCTCGCCGAGCTTCATCATGTCGAGGCCGCCGGAGATTTCTTCCCAAACGGTCTTCTTGTCGTCGAGGTGATCGCGGCTCTGATCGACATACGAGTACTTCACCGTCGGGCCGAGGCGGATGGCACCAGCGTCGGGCTTCTCCACGCCCGTGATCATCTTGAACAGCGTGGTCTTGCCGGCCCCGTTCGGACCGATCACCCCAACGATGCCGCCGGGCGGCAGCTTGAACGAGAGGTTCTCAACCAGCAGCCGATCCGCGAACGCCTTGGACACCCCGTCCACCTCGACAACGACGCCACCGAGCCGCGGGCCCTGCGCAATCTGAATTTGCGCCTTGCTGATTTCCTGCTGATTGGCCTCTTCGGCCATCTTTTCATAAGCGGTGATGCGGGCCTTGGACTTGGCTTGGCGGGCCTTGGGCGACGAGCGGATCCATTCCAACTCACGCGACAGGGCCTTGGCCTTGCTTTCCTCTGCGCCCTTTTCGGTCTGCTCGCGCTTGGCACGCTGTTCGAGCCACGACGAATAGTTGCCCTTGTAGGGGACGCCGTGGCCGCGATCGAGTTCAAGCGTCCACTCAGTAATCGTATCAAGGAAGTAACGGTCATGGGTGACCAGGATGACGCAGCCAGTGTATTCTTTCAGATAACGCTCCAGCCAAGCCACGCTTTCAGCATCGAGATGGTTGGTCGGTTCGTCGAGCAGCAGAATGTCGGGCTTCGAGAGCAGCAGCTTGGTGAGTGCGACGCGGCGCTTTTCGCCACCCGAGAGCTTGGTGACATCGGCATCGCCCGGCGGGCAGCGCAACGCGTCAAGCGCCTGCTCGACCTGCGCGTCGAGGTCCCACAGATTGGCGGCATCGATCTCGTCTTGCAGTTTTGCCATCTCATCGGCGGTTTCGTCCGAGTAGTTGGCGGCGATCTCGTTGTAGCGATCAATGATCGCCTTCTTCTCGGCGACGCCTTCCATGGCGTTACCGAGCACGTCTTTCGACGGATCGAGCTGCGGTTCCTGGGCGAGATAACCCACGCGGATACCATCGGCGGCCTTGGCCTCACCGAGGAAGTCATCCACCGTGCCGGCCATGATCTTGAGCAGCGTGGATTTACCAGCACCGTTGAGACCAACGACGCCAATTTTCGCCCCCGGGAAGAACGACAGCGAAATGTCCTTCAGAACTTGCTTGCCGCCCGGATAGGCCTTGGAGACCTTATGCATGTGGTACACGTATTGCGGGTTCGCCATGGCGAGCGCCTCTTTCCAGCAGGGTGGGTAGGATTGCCGCGCTTGTAGCCCAGGCGGGGCACAGAAACAACGGGTTGGGAACAGTGTTTTAGGGCACCTACGTTGGAGCGGCGGGAAATTCAAATTGACGCATTCCGAAAAACAGAATAGAAGGTAGCTCGTGATCAAAAGCTTTCGCTGTCGGGATACCGCGATGCTAGCCCGCGATCAGCCGGTCAGGCGATTCAAAGCTGTCGAGCGCGTTGCTCGGCGAAAGCTAGAGATGCTAGGGGCGGCAGGGCGGCTTGAGGATCTGAAAATCCCGCCAGGCAACAGGCTAGAAGCTTTGAAACACGACCGGCGTGGCCAGTACAGCATTCGTATCAATGATCAATGGCGCGTCTGTTTTCGTTGGGATGACGGCGCAGAAGATGTCGAAATTGTCGACTATCACTGAACCGGAGGAGACTTAGACGTGCCAACAAAACTTGCACCAATCCCGCCGGGCGAAATTCTGCTTGAGGAGTTCATGCGGCCATTCGGGGTCAGCCAGAACGGGCTCGCGCGCGGTCTTGATGTGCCGGTTGCGCGGATCAATGATATCGTCCACGCCAAGCGCGGCATCAGTGTGGATACGGCGTTGCGGCTTTCGGCCTATTTTGGCACCACACCTGAGTTCTGGCTCAATCTACAGACGCGCTACGATTTGAAGCTTGCCTCGGCCACCGTTGGTGATGAAATACGCCGAGCCGTGCGACCTGTGAAGCCGCAAGCCGCATAAACCCGGCACAGACACCGCTCCGAACGGAGAAACTTCATGTCCGCAAAAGTTGCCCTTGTCATTGGCGCTGGTGACGCCACCGGCGGCGCGATTGCGCGGCGGTTCGCCCGCGAGGGCTACACGGCCTGTCTGACGCGGCGGACGGCCGATAAGTTGGTGCCGCTGGTCAGCCAAATCGAAGCGGCGGGCGGCAAGGCGCACGGGTTTGGCAGCGATGCCCGGCGCGAAGAGGACATGGTCGAACTGTTCGCACAGATCGAGCGCGACATCGGCCCCGTCGAAGTCGCTGTGTTCAATGTCGGCGGCAACGTGCGCTTTCCCATCCGCGAGACGACGACACGCGTCTACACCAAGGTCTGGGAGATGACCGCGCTTGGCGGTTTCCATCTCGGGCGCGAGGCAGCCAAGGTGATGGTACCGCGCGGACGGGGGACAATTTTGTTTACCGGGGCGACAGCGAGTGTGCGCGGCGGCGCGGGGTTTGCAGCTTTTTCAGGTGGCAAACATGCGCTCCGATCGCTGTCACAGTGCATGGCGCGCGAACTCGGGCCGCAAGGCATCCACGTTGCTCACATGGTCATCGACGGTGGCATCGACACGGACTTCATCAGGCAGATGCGCGCCGCGGACTATGACGGCTTGAAAGCGAGTGACGGTCTTCTCAGCCCCGACGCAATCGCCGATCAATATTGGCACCTGCACTGCCAGCCGCGCAACGCCTGGACCCACGAGCTCGACATAAGGCCATGGAGTGAGAAGTGGTGAAAAGAGAGCGTAGTTCATTCAGGAGACCTGATCCATGCCCCCGCGCGTAGAATTCCACTTCGATTTCGGCAGCCCCAACGCCTATTTCTGCCACAAGGTGATCCCGCAGATCGAAGCGCGGACCGGCGCTAAGTTCGTCTACGTGCCGGTGCTGCTCGGCGGCGTGTTCAAGCTGACGAACAACCAGGCACCCATGATGCAGTTCAAGGATATCAAGAACAAGAACGAGTACATGCGGTTGGAGATCGCTCGCTTCATCAAGAAGCACACGCTCACTGCCTTCCAGATGAACCCGCACTTCCCCGTCAACACCGTGCAGATCATGCGCGGTGCCATCGCCGCAGAACAGAGCGGCCATCTCGCGCGCTACGCCGACGCCGTCTTCCATCACATGTGGGAAGCGCCCAAGAAAATGGACGATGCCGATACGATCAAAGCGGCACTCGACGGCTCAGGGATCGATGGCGC
>JANNEU010000197.1:0-2132 GCA_031379035.1 Hyphomicrobiaceae bacterium
GATGTGTCGGTTGATCCCGGCAACGGCTCGGTGGACAGCGTCAACCGCGTCGCGTCCGGCACCTACGACATCGCCTTCGCGGACATCTCGGCGCTGATCAAGTTCCGCGACAACAAAGAGAATGCGCCGGTCAAGTCCGTGCTGATGGTCTATGACGCGCCGCCCAACTCCATCGTCACCCTCAAGAAGGCTGGCATCACCAAGCCGAAGGATCTGGAAGGCAAGATCCTCGGCGCGCCGGCGACCGATGCGTCGTTCTCCGTCTGGCCGATTTTTGCCAAGGCCAACGGCATCGACGTCAGCAAGGTCAAGATCGAGAACATCGGCTTCCCCGTGCGCGAGCCCATGCTGGCGCAAGGCAAAGTCGACGCCGTTACAGGCTTTTACTTCTCGTCGTTCTTCAACCTGAAGGCTAACGGCGTGGCCGACGATGACATTGTCGTGCTGCTCATGAGCGACCTCGGCGTCGAGGTGTATGGCAACGCCATCATGGTCAATCCGAAGTTCGCTGAAGCCAACCCGAAGGCTGTCGCCGGCTTCGTGCGCGCCACCATCAAGGGCATCCAGGAAACCATCAAGAGCCCCGAAACTGCCATCAAGTCGCTGATGAGCCGCAACCAGATCGTGACGGAAGCGACCGAGTTGCAGCGGCTCAAAATGGCGCTTGATCGCAACATCGTCACGGCTGCTGTGAAGGCCAATGGCCTGGGCGGCGTCGACAATGCCCGCCTCGCCCGCTCCATCGACCAGATCGCGCAGACGTTTGAATTCAAGGCCAAGCCAAAGCCGGAAGACATCTTCGATGCACAGTATCTGCCCGCGAAAGAGCTGCGCGGCGTGAAGTAAGGTCGGAAACTGTCGGTTGGGTTAGGCGCATTTCAGCGTCGCAACCCAACAGCCACGCTCACAACTGTCATCCTCGGGCTTGTCCCGAGGACCCATGCGGCATCGAGTCCGGTCAGCGGTTGGATAAGCTTTTTGCGCAGCAGCACATTCGTCGCCCGCCATCCGAGTACGTTGGGAGATGGGTCCTCGGGACAAGCCCGAGGATGACAGTTGTGCGAGTTGTTTGAACGAATGCGAGTAGTAAATGTCCGTCTCTGGCGCCACCGCCCCACCTCTCGTGCGCCTCGACAGCGTGACGATGCACTATGGTCGCGGCAAGGGCGCAATCCAGGCCATCGACACGGTTTCCATCGATATCAAGAAGGGCGAGATCATCGCCGTCGTCGGCCCGTCTGGATGCGGCAAGAGCTCGCTAATGAAGCTCATTAGCGGGCTGCATCCAGTGTCGACCGGCACCGTGACGGTTGAGAACAAGCCCGTCAAAGGCCCGCTCAAGTCCGTCGGCATGGCATTCCAGTCGTCGAACCTGCTGCCCTGGCGCACGGTCATCGACAACGTCCTGCTGCCGCTCGAAATCGTCCAGCCGCATCGTTCGAAAATCCGTCGAGAACGCGCGGCCTACAAGGCCAAAGCTGAAGCACTGTTGGCGCAGGTTGGTCTCGCTGGTTTCACCGACAAGTTTCCGTGGCAGTTGTCCGGCGGCATGCAGCAGCGCACCTCGATCTGCCGTGCGCTAGTGCACGAACCCGACATCCTCATGCTCGACGAGCCGTTTGGCGCGCTCGATGCCTTCACCCGCGAAGAACTGTGGTGCGCGCTGCGCGACATCCAGTCTGCCCGCGGCGTCACGGTGATGCTGGTCACCCACGATCTACGCGAAGCGGTGTTTCTCGCCGACACCGTTTACGTGATGAGCAACCGCCCCGGCAAAATCGTCAAAGTGCAGACGATCGAGCTGCCCCGCCCGCGCGATCTGGAAGTCACCTACACCCAGCCCTTCCAAGATCTCGTCCATGAGCTACGGCGTCACATCGGAGGCAAGCACTGATGCGCTTCCAGAACGCCCTCATCACCGTCGTCGCACCAACGATTTTCACCATCGCACTGTTCGCCCTGTGGGAAGTATGCTGCTGGTTCTTTGCCGTACCGCCCACTGTGTTGCCAGCCCCGACCGCCATCTGGGCCGCCTACAAGCAATTCCAAGCGCCGATCATCGAGAACTCACTCTATACACTGTGGAACACACTCGCAGGCTTCGGCATCGCGACCGTGTTTGGCCTTCTGCT
>JANNEU010000204.1:0-18550 GCA_031379035.1 Hyphomicrobiaceae bacterium
CAACCCGTCGCCCATCTGCGTGTTGGACGAAGTCGACGCGCCACTCGATGACGCCAACGTCGACCGCTTCTGCCTGATGATGGAAAAGATGGCGGAAGAAACCGACACGCGCTTTCTGGTGATCACTCATCATCCGCAAACCATGTCGCGCATGAACCGGCTGTTTGGTGTCACCATGGCCGAGAAGGGCGTCAGCCAGCTTGTTTCGGTTGATCTCGAACTCGCCCGCAAGTTCATCGAACAGGCGGCGTAAACCGAGTGGGGCTTGTGATCGTAGGTTGGGTCAAGGCGTTAGCCGCGACCCAACATTTTTGGGCGGAGCGAGCCGTGTTGAGGCAAGCCAATGGCGACAATAGCTTCAAGCGCTGCGCACTCGACCGGGAGGTGTCGGTTATGCCGCCTAGATGTGAAACTGATAAAGGCGCACATTGTTCCTCGATCATTTTGGGACGCGGCAAGTTCTAATGAACTTGCATCTAAACTCATATCAAATACAAAAGGCTAATTCCCACGTCGTGCTCCAATTGGTGTTTACGACGACGGCATCTTGTGCGGCGATTGCGATGGTCGAATTGGATTGCTTGATCAATATGCTGCCGAGCAGCTATTGGACCTATCTCGCGCTACAGAATTGAGACACGCAGGTGAAGTGATCGCTCGTGTCTATCGCAATGCAGACGCCGTAAAAATCTACAAATTTGTGGTTTCAGTAGCTTGGCGGGCGTCCATTTCTGGTCATGTTTTTTATCGCCGTGTCCAGTTGGGGCCCCTCGAGAAGAATGCGCGGGGTCTTATCCTGGGCAATCACGACAACGATAGCGCAATTGAGGTCGGACTTGCGGAGTATGATATTGATAGTGTTCCAGTGCTCGATCCGCACGCGACTCGTTTCGATCAAGCTCGCTTTTGGTTGATTTATGCCAACCGCTTCATCTTCTACGTTAAGGCGGATCGTCGACCCATGCCGCGCTTTTTTGATCGGTCGATCCTCGTTGGGGGGCGGCCGGTGGTAAGCATTGTTCGGAACTATCGAAGTAGCAAAGAGCGAAATGTTCAGATTGGAATTGTACGAGCTAATCCACGCGCGTTCAAACCGTAGGTTAGGCCAAGTTTTGGTTTGCGGCGGCGACGAGCGACCCAACATTTTTCAGCAGGCACGAAGTTGGGTCGCGCGAACGCTTGACCCAGCCTACGGGATCGCATCGAACACGATCAAATCAATTTCCGCTGTGCCAAGTTTGCCATCAGCGCGGCGACGCCGAACGTCCAGGGCGGGCATTGGTCGGCGTGGGCCATGACGTTGGTGAGGGCACCGAGCGCTGGCGCTGAGATGGTGACGATGTCGCCGACTTTGTGGGTGAATCCCATACCCTTTTCGCCGCGGTCTGCGTTGGGGGCGAACATGGTACCGAGATAGAGCACCGCGCCATCGGGATATTGATGCGTTTTGCCGAGCAGTTCGGCGACCAGATCGGCGGGATCGCGTGCGATCTCGCGCATGGATGACACGCCGCACATGGTGAAGCCCTCGGGCCCTGTCACGTCGAGCGCTACGTCCATGGCGCGCACCGTGTCCAACGAGAACTGTGCATCAAAAAAGCGTACAAACGGCCCGACGCTCGCTGACGCGTTGTTGTCTTTGGCCTTTGACAGCAGCAATGCCGAACGGCCTTCGAAGTCGCGCAAGTTCACATCGTTGCCGAGCGTCGCGCCGACGATCCGTCCATCCGAGGCGACGACGAGCACCACCTCCGGCTCCGGATTGTTCCACGTCGAGCGTGGGTGCAAGCCGGCACTCATGCCGTGGCCGACCGCCGACATCGGTTGTGCCTTAGTGAAGATCTCCGCATCTTCACCAATGCCGACTTCGAGATACTGCGACCATGCCCCGGCTTTGATGAGCTCTACCTTCAGCGCCAGCGCTTCCTTCGAGCCGGGCTTAAGTTTGCGCAGATCGCCACCCAGCTGCGCTTCGACGGCTTGCCGGATGCCGTGCGCTTTTTCCGGCGCGCCTTTGGCTTGTTCCTCGATGACGCGTTCCAGCAGCGAGCGGGCGAACGTTACGCCGGCGGCCTTGACGGCTGCCAAGTCGATTGGCGTCAGCAGCCAGGGCTTGTTGGGATCGCGCGCATCTTCCGGCGTGTTGGCCAGGATTGCATCGAGGGTGGCGATCAATTCGCCTTTCGCCAAGCGCAATGCCGCGGCGGGATCCGCCATCTCGCTGAGCGCTGTCATGGTCGGCGCAACAGCCGAGATATCGTAAACACCGTCTGCCCGCACTGCAACAACCGACGGCCCACCCAGCTCCGGCCGCCACACGCGACCGGCTAGCGCCGCATGCGCGAAATCCTTGGGCAGCGTTGCGGCAGTTGTTAGAGCAAGCTGCATGGTCAAGGCTCCTGCGGTGTCGTTCGATCGGTCAAAGTATGCGGATTTGGCGGCCCTTGCCAACGCGGTCCCTCACTTCACCATCGACCACACGATCATCCCGGCGCTGCCGAGCAGACCAGCGGCCATCGCACAGAAGCCGATCATGAAGCCGGTGCCGCGCTTGTTGGCGGCGTCTTTGTAGGCCAGCACGTACATCACCCGTCCAATCACCCAGACCAGCCCCAGCCCGGCCGCCCAGCGATCCCCGGCCGTCACGGCGAAGATCCACAGCACTGGCAGCATCGAGACCAGCTGTTCAAGGCTGTTCACATGGGCACGGTAGACCCGGTTGAAATCGTCCGGTCCCGTTGTCTCTGGTGCCTTCACCTTGTGCTCGCGCCGCGCCGTGGCGACGACAAATCCCGTCCAGACATAGTGCGCAATCATCGCCAACGTCACCAATGCGGTCAGTTGATAGGTCATGTGTCCCCCAGATCAGGTCCCCGATGCGCTCATTTGTGTGCGTTCGGCCGCAGGTGCAACCCAATTGCTGCATTGGGCGGCCTTGACGATCACCATGAGACAACGCCGCCGGGGCCACCGCCTTGATTTGCGGGCAGCCCATGGCTAAGTCTGCGGCGGAAAAGGCGGCGCGTGCCGCATCAGTTCAGGGAGCGGTCGCGCGGCGGCCGGGCAGCATGGCGAAAATCACCTTCATTCAGCCGGACGGCAAGCAGCAGACCGTGACGGCCGAAACCGGCATGACGGTGATGGAGGCGGCTAAGCGTGACGTGATCAGCGGCGTTGAAGCCGAATGCGGTGGTGCCTGTGCGTGCGCCACTTGCCACGTCTATATCGACGCCACGTGGACCGCCAAGACCGGTAAGCCCGCGCCCATGGAAGAAGACATGCTGGACTTCGCCTTTGATGTGCGGCCGGAGAGCCGGCTGTGTTGCCAGATCAAGATCACCGATGCGCTCGATGGCCTGATCGTCCGCGTTCCTGCCAAGCAGTTCTGATCCAAAAAGCGCCAGGCGTTGACCGCGTGTTAACCCGGCCGTGATGGAATGCACTCCAGTTCGGTTGCGTCCGTTTGGAGTGCGTTATGTCCCTGTTGCGTCACGGCAGTTTGCCGTTGGGTATGCCGTTGAAGGCTGCACGCGTTTGCGTGTTCGGTCCGCTTTTGCTTGTCGCCGGCTGTGCGTCGGATAAGCAGGCAAGCTATGTGCACGGCCCTGGTCAGCAAATGGCCGCCGCCCCGCGCAAGATCGAGATCGAAGATGACGGCCAGCCCGTCCAGCCGCCGCCCGCGCGCGCCGTCAATCCGGCCGAAGATGACCCAACCCAGCCGTGGAGCCCGCACTACGGCAAAGGTGTCGTGGTGCCGTCGTCGCCACCGCACGGGCCGTCACCGCGCATGCCTAAGCAAATGGATGCGAGCGTACCAGCACCGATCCCGGCGAGTTATCGCGCTGCAGCTGAAACGAGCACTGGTTCACTCACTCTGCTTAGTTCTAGCGAAGCCGACGCCGTCATCGCACGCGCCATGACCGCGCATGAGATGCGCAAGCGGTAGTTTACGCCGGCAGCACTTGGATCGGCTGGCCGCTGAGCCAGGCGTCAATGGCGGCGACGGTGCCGCCGTAGAAGATGCGATAGGTGTCTTCGGTGACGTAGCCGATATGCGGCGTCAGCAGCGTGCGCGGCGCTGAGCGCAGCGGATGATTGGCTGGCAGCGGCTCGGGCTCGTAGACGTCGATGCCGACGCCGCCGATCCGGCCGGCGTGCAAGGCTTCCAGTAAGGCTGGCTCATCGACCACCGGCCCGCGCGAGGTGTTGATCAGCAGCGCATCGGGCTTCATCAGCGCGAGTTCGATGGCACCCACCAGCCCCGTCGTGCGCGGCGATAGCTTGGTGTGGATCGAGATGACATCCGCGCGGCGGAACAGCTCGGCTTTCTCTACACGTGTCGCGCCCTGCGCTTTGGCAGTCTCGTCCGTGAGGTTCTGGCTCCAGGCGATCACCGGCATGCCAAACGCGTGTGCATACTTCGTCATCTGCGCACCAAGCTTGCCAAGGCCGATCAGGCCCAAGGTCAGCCCTTTGAGATCGCGGCCGACCGTTGTTTGCCAGCGGCCGTCCTTCATGGCGTTGGCCTCCAGCACCAGGTGTCGCGACAAGCCCAGCATCAAGGCCCAGGCCAGTTCAGCCGTCGCGGTGCCGGGTGCGTCCGTGCCTGAGACGATGACGCCCCGCGCGTTGGCCGTCGCTACATCGATCGCCGCATTGCGAAGGCCGGTAGTGACCAGCAGCTTCAGGTTCGGCAATTGCTCCAGCATCGCGCGGTCAAATAGCGTCCGCTCTCGCATAATGCAGACGATCTCGAACGGCGCGATGGCTTCGGCGGCATCTTTTGCTGACGCGAAGGGGCTTGTGAAAACCTTGATCTCGTGGGCGGCCTGCAGCCGCGACCAGTCCGCCATCCTCAGCGCGACGTTCTGATAGTCATCAAGAATGGCGATTTTGGCCATGGGCGTGAGTCCGCGCGCTGGTTTGGGAGTATGGGCGGTCCTTACGGCGCAACGGGTGCATTGTCCAATGGGACCGCACCCGTCAGCGCTGCTGGTGGATCGAAGATCGCGAGTGCGGACTATGTCGCGTAGTAGCCACCATCGACGATCTGGCTGGCGCCGGTCATAAACGACGCTCTGTCCGAGAGCATCCAGACAACCGCTTCGGCGATCTCCTCGGGGATACCAAGACGGTTCATGGGAACCTTGCTCATCAGCTCATCGTAGCGCTGCGCCATCGTTGGGTCGGTCATCGGCGTTTTAATGTAGCCGGGATTGACGCAGTTTACGCGGATTTTGTCCGGCGCGTACTCCACAGCTGCGGTCTTTGTGATGCCCACAACGCCATGCTTGGCAGCGACGTAGTTGCTGGCGCTGGCCAGGCCGACCAGCCCCGCGATTGAAGCCGTATTGACGATGGATCCACCGCCCTGCGTGAGCATCTGTGCAATCTCGTGTTTCATGCACAGGAACACGCCGGTCAGGTTCACGGCCAGCATGCCCTCGAACGACGCTTTGCTCATCTCGTGCGTCCGCTGCCCCGGCGGGCCCACATGGCGCGGTGCGATACCGGCATTATTAAACGCACAATCCAGTCGTCCGAAGGCGGCGACGCTGCGAGCGACCATCTGCGCCACATCGGCCTCGTTGGTGACATCGCCGCCGACCGCGATTGCCTGACCGCCGGCCGCGTTGATCAGTGCGACCGTGGCGGCGGCGCTGTCCTCGGTCTGATCTGAGACGGCCACGCGTGCACCTTCGCGGGCCATTGCCAGCGCTGTGGCACGCCCGATCCCCGAAGCGCCGCCCGTGACGAGGGCGCTCTTGCCTGCCAGAATTCCGGCCATTGCTTGTGTCCTCGTGACGACAACGGTTCAGATCTCATGCTGAATAGCAGACATTCTGGTCAAGATCGCTCATCGGGACAGCGGATTTCGGATTAGGTAGCACGGTCTCGGCCTTAACCCTCTCTCCCAACCTCACCCTTCCCACCTCCGCACCACTCCGCTAAAACCCGGCGCAAATCACCTCGCGCCTGCACCGGAGCTAGCCCTCATGACTGCCATCATCGACATCGTCGGCCGCCAGATTTTTGACAGCCGGGGGAACCCGACCGTTGAAGTCGACGTGGTGCTGGAAGATGGCAGCCAGGGCCGGGCTGCGGTGCCGTCCGGCGCCTCCACCGGTGCGCACGAGGCTGTCGAGCTGCGCGATGGCGACAAAAAGCGCTTCATGGGCAAGGGCGTCACCAAGGCGGTAGACGCCGTCAATACCGAGATCTGTGATGCTTTGCGCGGCATGGAAGCCGAAGATCAGCGTCGTATTGACCACGCCATGATCACCCTGGACGGCACCAAGAACAAGTCACGCCTCGGTGCCAATGCCATCCTCGGCGTGTCGCTGGCGGTTGCGAAAGCCGCAGCAGACGCCTCGGCCCTGCCGCTTTATCGCTACGTCGGCGGCGCCCACGCGCACGTCCTTCCCGTTCCGATGATGAATATCATCAACGGTGGCGCGCACGCCGACAACCCGATCGATATCCAGGAATTCATGATCATGCCGGTGGGTGCCGAGAGCATCGCCGACGCCGTGCGCATCGGCGCGGAAATTTTCCACACGCTTAAGAAGCAGTTGAGCGATGCCGGCCATGGCACCAACGTCGGCGACGAAGGTGGCTTTGCACCCAATCTCAAGAGCGCCGACGAAGCCATTGGCTTCATCATGAAGTCCATCGAGAAGGCGGGCTATAAGCCTGGTAGCGATGTGATGCTCGCGCTCGATTGCGCGGCGACCGAATACTTCAAAGGTGGCAAGTACGTGCTGGAGGGTGAGGGTAAGTCGCTCGATCCCGCCCAGAACGCCAAATATCTCGCCGATCTCGTCGCTCGTTTCCCCATCATCTCCATCGAAGATGGCATGAGCGAAGATGACTGGGCCGGCTGGAAAGCGCTGACCGATCTGATCGGCAAGAAGTGCCAACTCGTTGGCGATGATCTGTTCGTCACCAATACTGAGCGTCTCTCGCGCGGCATCAAAGAGCACACGGCGAACTCAATTCTGGTGAAGGTCAACCAGATCGGCTCGCTGTCGGAAACACTCGACGCCGTCGATATGGCGCATCGCGCGCGCTACACCGCCGTCATGTCGCATCGCTCGGGCGAGACCGAGGACAGCACCATTGCCGATCTCGCGGTGGCGACGAACTGCGGTCAGATCAAAACCGGCTCGCTCTCGCGTTCGGACCGCCTCGCCAAGTACAACCAGCTCATCCGCATCGAGGAAGAGCTCGGCGACGTCGCACGCTATGCCGGCAAGGGCATACTGCGCACCGCGTGAGGGAGGAGGCGTTACTCCCTTTCTGCGCGCTTGACCTCATTCCACAGCGCGTCCATCTCCGCGAGATCGGACTGTGCTGGGTGTTTGCCACGCGCGGCCAGCAGGCGTTCGACATCGCGGAATCGCCGGTGGAACTTGTCGTTCGCAGCTCGTAAGCTGGCCTCGGGATCGATCTCCAGATGCCGCGCCAAATTGGCGACGACGAACATCAGGTCGCCGAACTCCTCGTTGATGCGCGCGCGCTTCACGCCTGGGCTGGTATCTGGCGCATCGATTTCGGCCGCTAATTCGTCGATCTCCTCGCGCACTTTGGCAAGCACTGGGGCGACTGACGGCCAGTCAAATCCTACGCGCGCCGCTTTGTCCTGCAATTTGATGGCGCGCGTGAGGGCTGGCATTGCGGCGGGCACGTCATCCAATACGGATGCGCCGGCATGTGCGACATCGTTTGTATTTGCAGCAAGTCGCGCGCGCTCGACAGCTTTTGAGGCTTTCTCCTCCGCCTTGATCTTCTCCCACCAACCCTTGGCCGCACCGGCTGAGCGAGCTTGCTCGTCACCGAACACATGCGGGTGGCGGCGGATCATTTTGGCGTTGATGCCTGCAATGACGTCAGGCAACGCGAAGGCCCCCTGTTCTTGCGCGAGCTGAGAGTGGAACACTACCTGCAGCAGCAGATCGCCCAGCTCGTCTCGTAGATCCAAGACATCGTTGCGCGCGATGGCGTCAGCCACCTCGTAAGCTTCCTCGATGGTGTAGGGCGCGATGGTCGCAAAGTTCTGCTCAAGATCCCACGGACACCCCGTGCCCGGCGAACGCAAGGCGGCCATGACTGCGACGAGGGTTTCGAGCCGGCGGCCATCAGCAAGCGGAATTTCGGCATTAGAGAGGGGCGTGGATGTCGTCATGGGCTCTTCCTCGCGGCGGCATCGGATCCAATCGCTGGGTGTCTGATGTCGATCATGGGCTCGTCCCCGATATGCGATGTCCGGTCAGTCGGATGCAAAGCTTTTTCGGCGCTTTTCCGGCACGACTTTGCTTCCAGCTTGTCGGCCAAGTCCGCTTGCGCCTAACATTGTCGTATCCTGGCCATCGGTACCGGCTGACCCGCGCAACCAGGGCGTTTGTGCCACTCGTCCTTCAGCCGCGGTAGCAGGTGATTCATGCGTTCCCCCCGCGAATTTGACGTCGTCGTCTATGGAGCAACCGGGTTCACCGGTAAACTCGTGACCGAGTACATTGCCGGTCGTCAGAAAGCCGGTCTCCAGCTGCGTTGGGCACTCGCCGGACGCAGGCTCGACAAACTTGCCGCCGCCCGAGACGAGATGGGCGTGCCGAAAGATATTCCGCTGATCGCGGCAGACGGAGACGATGTGTCGTCGCTCAGTCACATGGCCGCACGTACACAGGTGGTGCTCACCACAGTTGGTCCCTATCAGCTCTATGGCTCTGGTCTCGTTGCTGCCTGCGCCACGCGCGGCACCGATTATGTCGATCTCTGCGGTGAACCCGTGTGGATGCACGAGATGATCGACAGCTACGACAGCAAGGCCAAGACGTCCGGTGCGCGTATCGTCTTCAGCTGCGGGTTCGATTCAATCCCCTCCGACCTCGGCATCTGGATGTTACAGCAGGCCGCCCGCACAGAGTTTGGCGCACCCGTGCCGCGCGTCAAAGGCCGCGTGAGGCGCATCAAGGGCGAGTCGTCTGGCGGCACGGTTGCCAGCCTGAAGGCAACTTTGGCAGCAGCGATGAAAGAGCCGCGGCTGATGGATGTGCTCAAAAACCACTTTTCGCTGACCCCGGGGTTCACCGGACCCAAGCAACCGCACGGCATGAAACCAGAAATCGATCCGTCACTGGATATGTGGGTGGCACCCTTCGTCATGGCTGCAATCAACACGCGTAACGTTCATCGGACCAACTATCTGCTCGGCCATGCCTACGGACAAGATTTTGTCTACGACGAGATGATGATCGCCGGGCCGGGCGACAAGGGCAAAGCCATCGCCGAGGCCATCGCCAATGACAAGTCCATGACCAGCGACAAGGCCCCGAAGCCTGGCGAGGGCCCAAGCAAGGCCGAGCGCGAGGCGGGCATGTTCGACATGCTGTTTATTGGCGAGGCAGCCGATGGCCGCTCGCTGCGGGTGTCTGTGAAGGGCGACCGTGATCCGGGATACGGGTCGACCTGCAAGATGATCTCGGAAAGCGCGTTGTGTCTGGTGCAGGATGTGCCCGAGAGCAAAGGTGGCATCTTCACACCGGGCGGTCTGATGGCCGCACCGCTGATCAAGCGTCTGCAAGCTCACGCCGGCCTCACGTTCACGCGAGAGGCGTGACTGCCGCGAACGGCATAATCTGAACGGGCCTGCACGGGTGGCTTTGAGCTATCCTTCCAACCGCTGCAACTTTGGCAAGGTTGGGAACAGCCGTATCCATGCCGCCGCGATGGCGATAGCCGAAGCACCACCGATCACGATGGCTGCTTCAAGACCGAGCGCACTCGCCATCAAACCGGCACGGAAATCGCCGAGCTGATTTGATGCCGAGATCGCCATGGAGTTGACGGAACCGACGCGGCCACGCATGTCGTCCGGCGTTCGAAGCTGCACGAGAGATTGGCGAACGACCACGCTCAGCACATCGGCGGCACCCATGACGAGCAGCGCGAACAACGCTAACGGCAGTGAGCGGGAAAACCCAAAGACACACGTGGCCAGTCCGAACACCACCACGCCAGCGAACATCTTGGCACCGGCGTGGTCCTTGATGGGTGCGCGGGCGAGCATCAATGCCATGCCAATGGCACCGATGGCCGGTGCTGCTCGCAATAGTCCGAGGACCTCAGGGCCGGCCTGGAGCGTGTCGCGAGCGAAAGCGGGGAGGATCGCAGTGACCGCACCCAGCCCCACCGCTGCGACATCCAGCGTGAGCGCACCGAGTAGATCTTTTGTGCGGCCGATAAAGCGTGCGCCAGCGGTCAGCGCCGCAAACGAGAAGCGCGCGCTGCCCAAATTTTGACCGGTCGGCCCTAGCGTCGCGATCAGTAGCGCCGCTAGGAGGCAAAGTAAGATGGCGACGCCGTACGCAAGCGCTGGGTTGAGCGCAATCAGCAGCCCGCCGAGCGCGGGGCCAATCACCACAGCCGTTTGATTAACAGAGGAATAGAGCGAAACCGCACGGCTTAGGTCGCTGCGTTCAACGAGCAGCGGCAGCAGTGCCGAGAGCGTCGGGAACTCGAAGGCACGCACCGCGCCAAGCACGGCCACGACCGCGAAAATTTCACCACGCCCAAGCCAGCCGCCCGCGATGCCTAGCAGCAGTGTACCCGCGCAAGCCGCGCCGAGTATCTGGCAGAGCGCAACGACGCGACGCCGGTCGAAGCTATCGGCGACATAGCCGGCAAACGGGCTCGCCACAAACATCGGCACGAACTGCGCGAGCCCGATCAGGCCGAGATCAAGCGTGCTGTTGGTCAGTTGATAGAGATGCCAGCCGACGGCCACCGCCACCATTTGAAACGCAATGCCTGACAAACCGCGCGACGCACAAACCCGCAGAAACCGCCGGTCAGAGCTGGTTCCTGCGGGTTGCGAAAGGCCGGGCTCCGATGGTGTGGCCGTGGCCACCCTCAGGCTACCCCTTGCCGCCGGTGCAGGGGGTGTTGCATTGAACTTCTTCGCGCTTTTCGACTTTGCCTTGGAACGCATTCACGTTCTCGCGGAAGCACTTGCCGCCTTCGTTGACGATTCGGACGACCTTGCCCTTCTCGGGCATTACTTGGCAAACCACCTGCATTTGCCCACCGCCGGTAGCCTGCGCAAACTGCACGACCGTGCCGGCACTAGGCACGACGCTTTGCATGTTGCGCCCGGTTTGCGGACCCTTCGGTGCTTCGTCGGCAAACGCGTCTGACGCGATCAGCGACAGCAACGATGCGGATTTGGTGGCCTGTTCGAGCTGCTGAAATGCGATCCACTCATAGGCGGCTTTGCCGCTCGGCGTTGTTACTTTCAGCTGGATATCGCCGGTTTTGGCGCATGCGCCAACATCAACCCGTGTGCCCTGGCCGGCGCTCACAGAGCGGTAGTCGATTTTACAATCAAAGTTTTTAACCAGCAGCTCGTATTGCTCAAGCCGGTGCGAAACTTGGCTGTAGGGGATGCCATGCATGTAGGACATGTAGAAATTGTAGCCGGTCGGAATGGCACCGAGTACGGCAACCACAATAGCCAACATGCGGGCTAGGAAAAGCGGACGGGCGAGAGGACCAATTTTCTGGTCGTCGCGATAAGCCTGATAAACGACCTTGGGATTGAGATCGGACATGGCGGAACTATCCTTGGTGTTCAGGTCTGGAAGCGGAGAAAGATAGCACGAGTAGCCCCCAGACGGTAGATCGCACGCGTCTCATCCCATACCCGTGTTGAACGGCCCGTGAGTTCGCCATTTAGTCGGCGTTCACCGGATGATGTGGTTTCGGACGATTTTGCAGCGATCAGGCCTTTGGGTCGGCTAAGGGCATCACGCTGGGCCACGCCTCAAGACGTCTTATCATCCACCGTCTTGATCTGGACACGCCGATTGATGCCGTGCTCGGGCTGGGCGGGATCTTTGAGGTCACGGCTGCCTCGGCCGCTGATGGTCAAGCGCGACGCATCCATGCCGTGGAATGTTGTGAGGCGCGCACGAACCGTGTCGGCGCGGCGGCGCGACAAGTCATCGTTGTGAGCTGTGTTACCGCGCGCGTCAGTATGGCCGATGATCTGGAACTTCAGATTGACCAACCGCGGGTCCTTTAATGCCTTGCCTAAGGCATCGACGACAAGCTGCGCGTCACTCATGGTGAGTTCTGATTTGTCGTACTCAAACGGGACATGCAGATCGATTGATGGCGCAGGTTCGGGTTTGGTCTCACCACCCTCGATCGCGATTCCACGGCCGGGGCCGCTGCCTGTGAAGCTGCGGGTCAGTGGTGCCTTAGGCTTGGGCATGAGCGCTTGCACGATGGATTCCACATCGGCGGCACCAGCGAATTTGGGCGCTGCCACCAGCATTAAAGCAGCAAGCGTGGCGCGGGAGAAAAGCCAGGTGCGCATCGCGATCACTCCTCAATCTGGATTTGCAGCACTGCGGCACCGACTTCGCGCTGCAGTTGGTTGGGATCAGCGCGGCGTTGCATGATGTCGCGGATCGCGGACAACATCAGTCGGTCCGGCGGGCCGTTGCCATCGGCAGCCGCCCGGGCCGCACCGCGATAAACGCCGGCATCCGTGTTCTCAAGCAACTCCAGCTCATCAATCGGCGCGCGCCCGGCAATAACAACAATCGCTTCGAAGCCTCGCTCGCCGGTTTCCCGCGTTGACGTGTTCTTGAGCGGCGTCGCGCGGTACGTCGGTCGTCCGTTCTGCCCATCACCCAGCAGGATGACTGTTTTGGCCTGTGCCATCGGGCGAATGGCGCCCTGCCGCGGCATCAAGTTTACGACCGTTCCGTCATCCTCCAAATAGAAGGCGTAAAGGAATGACGGATTGTCCCCCGTGGTGATCTTGAAACCGAAGGCGTCGCCAACTTTGACCATTTGCTTCCCTGAAAGGGTCGTGACGGTTGGGCTGCTCGGCGCGCCCAGCGGTTCGCGCAGATGCAACAGGGCCTCACACACTGGCCACGGGCGGAGCGCGACTTCGTTTTCCGAATTTGTGCTTCGCTCTCGGTTAAGCGTATCCAAATCGGCTTTGCGCGACACGAAACCGGAGAAGCGCGGATAGTTCGCTGATTTCCCGTCCTTGCCCTGCCGCTCGATAAACGAAATGCGGACGTCCGCGCACGGTGCTTTTTGGACGTAGTCCGGCATGTTTGGCATCAGGCTGGGAGCCGACGTGGGCCGCGACGGTGCAGGAGTGGGCGGCGTCTGGCCCGTTTTCATGACAAATGAGTCGGTAATCTGATTGGCGGCGGCCTCATAGCTGACCCAGGCAAAGCCGCCGTCGCCCCAGGTCTGGTCCCAGGAGTTGATCAGGCGAAAGGCGCGCCGCCGGTCGTCGTACCCCACGATGACCATCGCATGTCCGCCCAGGGTCTTCTCATCGTGCTCAGTCAGCGGGCCGCGACCGGCGTAAGTCGCGCCAGGCTTCAGCTCTGTGAACGCCTTATCGACCTTCATGCCGACGAGCACCGGGTGCCCGGCCGCAATCCGCTGGCGCACGAGGTCGATATTGAACGCGCGGTGCCGCAAAAGGCTGACCAGCTCATAGCCCTGGATATGAAACTTGCCTGGTGTCCGTTGATCGAGCGCGTGCCCGGTCTTGCACGTCAGTTCAGTTCCATATTCGGCTAGCGAGTACGCGCCATTGGACTTTAAAAACTCCAGCGCCCCTTGGAAATTAGATCCAGCGTCCGTGCAACCGCCAGGTGCCTTTTTGTTATAGGTGTTGTTGAAGATATAGGCCGGGCTTGGGATGTTAGAGCGGGGGTGTGCCGCATTTCCTGTTTCGCTGCGCGCGTAGTAGCTGCGGGCGGCATAGCCGGTCGCCCATGCGACGCACGATCCGTGCTCCTGCTGGCCAGGTGTGGGAAAGCTGGCGCTGAGATCGATAGCTTCGGGAATGTAAGCGCGTGTGAGCACCGCGCGCGGTACTTTGGTCGCCCAATCTGTAGAGGAGTCCATCAACCCCATCGGGAAACGCGACGTGTCGATCTTTTCTGGTGTTTGTGCGACGGCAACGGGTGCTACCAACAAAATCGTCAGGGCACCCGCATAGCGGACGAGCCTCATCGCGTTAGCAATCCCTATCGACATGTCCGGATCCCCCAGCCGCCGCAGTATCATCCGCAAAATAATGAGCGCACCAAACGCCATGCTGAAACACAGCACAGAGTGCATCGGGTTTCAACGGAAACACACACGCTGGCAGTGATCTTGGACGCGTGCTGGGCGATGCGGCGGCCCGCAGGAGGACAATTTAGATAAAAAAAGAGCCGTTCGAGGAACGAACGGCCCAAGTCTAGGGAGGAAACGCCCAAGGAGGGCTAGTTGTGACGAACTTAATCATCAGAACATGACGTTAACATATGCTGCGTCGCACAACATTGCAATGGGGCCAATTCGGTAGAGTTCATGGTTATAGCGGGCAGCCGCGCACCTGAGCGCGCCGAGTGGTAGCGAGTTCAGTAAACAAGTAATGTATTGTTATTGTTAGATTTATATCAACAGACTCGCTCTGGCGGTGGCACCAGAACGACCCCTGGAGTAGGTCTTGGCGGCTGACCTGCCCGCTAGATGCACGGTTGCAATGCACAATTGGCATCGATGACCTCGCAAGCGGCGGAAACGCAGCGATAATCACCGCCACGCCGCTGAAGTGTTGTGATGCGCAAGAGCCTCAGGCGCGCGAAATGTTGGAATGTTGGGGTGGCATGAGGGATGAACGGTGTTAGCGAGAAGGGTCAGCAATATACTCGTTGCGCGTGTGTGCGTGGCGAGAGGAAATGAAGATGGCAGCGCTTCCCGGATTGATGACCGCAACACGCCTAGTCGCCAGATTAAGTGCGATATGCGCGCTGGCCGCGCCGGTGCTAGCGCAACCGACACGGCCGCTCATCAACGAAATCCGATTTGGGATGCTGGCTCACGATGTGCCGGGGCTCTGGAGCGGCTGGCGGATCGAAACTGAGAAGCCAGATGTCAACGGCGAGGTGATCCTGTCTCCATCACTGGCGTTTCTGGGCGGAACAGTGCGGCCCGCATTGGGCGGCACCTGGAATTTCAACGGCGGCACCAGCAAAGCCTACGCAGATGCGCGCTGGGAGTATCAAACGGCTCTGGGCGTATTTTTCGGGCTCGGTATGGGCTTAGCGGTGCATAATGGCTATCGCGACCCTGTTTCCTTGGATCATAAAGCGCTAGGCAGCCGAGTGCTGTTCCATTTTCCGGCCGAGCTTGGGTATCGCTTCGCCGGTGGACAGACGGTTTCGATCTACTTCGAGCACATTTCTAACGGTTATACGCGGCGATCTAATGAGGGGTTGGATGGCCTCGGTGTGCGGTACGGCTTCAAGTTTTAACCAGATGTGCGGTTGCCTGCGGCAATGTTGGGCTTGAAATGGTTTTGACATTCCCCGCCAAATCAAGCATGTAGGTCGAGATTGCTCGCGAGCGCGCCAACGCGCTCTTCTGCTTCGCCTGATGCCAGCCTGCCGCGATAGGGTCGTATGCCCTTGACTTGGTCAGGCCAGACCGATGCCTGCAAGCGTCTTCTTGCGAGCCAATCCCTTGAAACCAGATGCCACATCGGGCCGCGCGCCGGGTGGCTCATGACGCACACGCATTGTCACGAGGGCTGAGGCCCCGGGCAGGCGTTTCGTGCGCTTGAAGGACTATACCTCCAGTGACAGACCTTAACTTTGCTAGCCTCGGCCTTGCCGAGCCGCTGATGCAGGCGCTCATCGCGTCAGGCTACACCACACCCACCCCCATCCAGTCCCAGGCCATCCCACCGTTGATGAACGGCAAAGACCTGCTTGGTCTGGCCGAAACCGGCACCGGCAAGACGGCTGCCTTTGCGCTGCCGATCCTGAATGCGCTCGCCAAAATCAAAGAACCGGTGGCACCCCGCCATTGCCGCGCCCTCATTCTCGCGCCGACCCGTGAACTCGCTATCCAGATCGGCGAGAGCTTCGAGACCTACGGCAAGAATCTCAATCTGCGCCACACCGTTGTCTTCGGTGGCGTCGGCTCCCGGCCGCAAGTGCGTGCCATGGACCGCGGCGTCGATATTCTTATTGCCACGCCCGGCCGCCTGCTCGACTTGATGTCGACCAAGAACGTCAACCTCTCGAAGGTTCAGTTCCTGGTGCTCGACGAAGCCGATCGCATGCTCGACATGGGCTTCATTCGCGATGTCAAACGCATCGTCAAAGAAGTACCCAAAGTGCGGCAGTCGTTGATGTTCTCGGCCACCATGCCGGCCGACATCACCGCGCTTGCCCACGAAATTCTGCATCATCCCGTGCGTGTGGAAATCGCCCGCGCCGGCAAGACCGTCGACCGTATTGAGCAGCTCGTCTACTTCGTCGACACCAAGTCGAAGCGTGCAGCCCTCGCCGCCTTGCTCAAGAACGAAGCGATGAGCCGCGTGATCGTGTTCTCGCGCACCAAGCATGGTGCTGATCGTGTCTCGCGTGGTCTCGGCGCCAGCGGCGTCGGCGCGTTTGCGATCCACGGCAACAAGAGCCAGAACGCACGCCAGGCAGCACTTGAAGGCTTCCGCACGGGTAAGGTGCGCGTGCTGGTCGCCACCGACATCGCCGCCCGCGGCATCGACATCGACGACATCACGCATGTGGTGAACTACGACCTGCCGAACATCCCCGAAAGCTACGTGCACCGCATCGGCCGCACCGCGCGTGCGGGTAACTCCGGTATCGCCATTGCATTGTGTGCTCCGGAAGAGCGCACGTTCCTTCGCGATATCGAACGGCTGACCCGCAAACCGCTGACGCCCGGTCCGGCCATTCCGGGTCTTGCCGAAGTGACCGCTTCACTGCCTCCCATTCCAACCAAACGTCCTGGCGACGACGAAGATGGCGCGCACTTTGAACGTGGCCGCGGTCGCGTTCCGCAGCGCCGCCACATGCCAGCACAGCGCCCCGCAACCGCCTGGCATGACGGCGATGCCCCGCGTCCGGTGGAAGCCGGCGCTGGCGCCGCGCGCACTTCCGAAGGCCGTGGGCGCCCACAAGGCGGCCGTCCTCAAGGGGGGCGCCCCCAGGGTGACCGTCCGCAAGGCGAGCGCCGCTTCGATGGCCCGCGCACGGATAAGCCACGCAGCGACAAGCCACGGAGTGATGGCCCGCGCGGCGATAAGCCGTGGAGCAATCATGGTGGCGAGGCGCGCGTTGATCGCCCACACGGCGAACGCCGTTTCGACAAGCCACGCGGTGACCGTCCCGTTGGTGATCGTCCGCAGGCTGCCCGCCCGCAAGGCGAGCGCCGGTTTGACAAGCCGCGTGGCGATCGTCCTGCCGGTGATCGCCCGCAAGGCGAACGGCCGCGCAGCGATGCACCCCGTAGTGACCGCGGCAGTTTCGCTAAGCCGAACACAACTGGTAGCAAGCCCTGGGAAAACCGGGCGGAAAACCGCGGGCCCCGTCCTGCCCGTGACGGCGCACCTTCTGACCGCCGCGACGACCGTCCGCGCGACAGCCAAAATCGTTCGGATCGTCCCGCACCCCGCAGCCCCGCTGGGGGCCCCGATGCCCGCACTGCCAATCGCTGGCAAGGCGACCGTCCCCGTGGTGGTGAAGCCCCGCGCCGCGCAGCCCCTCATCAGGGTGCCAAGACCGAGTAACGCTTCAGCGCGAACGGCACACCCTAATTGACAACGGGCGGCCTCTTCTGGAGGCTGCCCGTTTGTATTTCGGGAGATCGGTCGATGAGCCAGCTCGGCGGCGCAACACTCGCGTGGCAATCAGACTACGGCCAATTCTATCTGGCCGACGCCGCAGCCGGCGATCACTTGCAGGCACCCACCGACATCACGCCCGAAATCACGGCGCGCAGCTGGTGCATCTTCCCGCAAGGGCTCGCCGTCTACACCAACGATTGTCTCCAGCAACACCTGCGCCTCACCATCCACGATAGCGCCCCGCCGCCGCTGCCGGTGGAGCCTTTCAGCGGCAAACCCTGGACCCGCATCGAAACCGTGCAGATGACGTTCCCCTCCAAACGTATCACCCTTTCAAGCCCATCCTCACGCAGCGGCGGCTCCACTGGTGACCTGGGCGGCCCCTTCTTCCATCTCGCCAGCGCCGCCTGCCACGTCCGCATCTGCTGGATGGAGTTCCCCGGCAGCCGCGACGATAGCGTCCCCATCGAACCCGACGTCATCGACATGGCGCTGTGGCCGGTTTGATGAGGCGGGCACCCGTCATCCTCCCGCCCCATTTGCCGTGTGTCCGGGAACGCTGCAGAAACCGCTCTCTTGTCGCCGCAACACGAATCGGTGAGGGAGGCTGACGTGCGCAGGCTCTGTGCTGGCGCGACTTTGTTGGGGACCGATGCCATGACTGCTTCCGCCGCATCGGCGCCGCTCTATCTGCACACTATCGGCGGCTGTCTGGCGACCGCTATCGGTGATCGCGGTCTCGCGCCCGCAACGCTCACCGGCGCGCTCGACAAACTCGCTGGTCCCTTGCGCGCACTGCAATCGGATCTGCAGACCGGCCGCATGCCGCTGCTGCGCCTGCCCGACGACACCGCCGATATCGCC
>JANNEU010000212.1:0-25343 GCA_031379035.1 Hyphomicrobiaceae bacterium
CACGATCTTCTGGGCGGTGCCGGCCTTCATGCGGGTGGAGCCGGCGACGACTTCTGCGCCGGTGGCGGCGAGGATGGCGTGTTCGGCTGTGGCCAGGAGCGGCGCGCCTGGGTTGTTGGCGACGGCGATGGTGAGGGCACCGGCGGCGCGGGCGGCCTTGATGGCGGCGATGGTGAAGGGCGTGGTGCCGCTGGCGGCTAAGCCGATGACCACATCGTGGGCGGTCAGGCGAGCGCCGGCCATATGCTGCTCGGCGGCGATCGTGTTGTCTTCGGCGCCTTCGATGCTGCGGACGAGGGCGTCCATGCCGCCGGCGATGGCGAAGACGACCCGGTCGGTGGGCCAGTTGAAGGTGGGTTGCAGTTCAGCACCATCTTGGACGGCGATGCGGCCCGAGGTGCCGGCACCGACGTAGACGAGACGGCCGGACGTGCCGAGGCGGGCGGCGGCGGCGTCGATGGCTGTAGCGATGGCGGGGGTTGCGGGGCGGACCGCTGCAACGGCTGCCATCTGCGCCTCAAGCATGGCTGCAACGGCATGGGCGGTGGGCCAGGCGTCGAGGTCTTCGTAGCGGGGGCTGACGGTTTCGGTTTCGAGTTGGGTGGGTGCGGGCATGGGCGGTCCTGCTGCTGGCGCTTCGCGCGCTGACGATGCCACCATTTCAACATTCGCTCTGGACGTCCACCAAGCGGCAGTCGTGCCTATCGTGACTGTGGCAGTGACCTCCCCGGAACCGTGCCCGGTTCGCTCAACTCATGGTTCAGGATTCATGGCGCGAGGCACGTGCGCTGCCACGCGGCGAAGGCGACGGGTGTGACGATGCTGATCGTTATTGCGATGCGCTGGTTGTCGTTGCCGGCAAAGGTGCCGAGCTGCGATGTTTTGAGGTCAACGGAGTCGATGCGCCCCGGAATGGCGGTCGCTTTGATGCCGAGAGCTGGGACGTGCCATTCGTGGATCGTATCGCTGGAGGTCACTTGCAGTTGGACGCGCTTGCCTTGCGGCGCGACGACGGCTCTGCAGGCTTCGGATGCGGATAGGGTGCTCGTGCCGCCGGGTTGACGGTAGGTGTACTGCCAGCCCGATTGCTGTCCGATGGCGGTGATGGTCAGATCGGGTGGCGGTGGCGCCTTCAACAGCAGGTCTTTGGCTGCCTGAGAGGGGGTAGGCTGGGCGGTAGCAGGCTGGGCTGTCGTGATCGCCGACAGAACGGCGAATGCCATGATTTTGCTGGCGTGTGACCCGGCTATCTTTCGCGTCATGGCGGCTTGGCCTTGGTTTCAGGGAGCAAGCGCGAAGAGGCGCGTGACGATTTCGGGATCGGGATGGGGTTCGGGATCAAACTTGAACATGGCGCTGCTGCGGACGAGCGGCGTTCCGTCAAAATTGCGAATGATCGCTTGGGTGAACATAAATTGGCGCGTGACCCTGAGCAGGTCGGTGTGCATTTCGATCCAGTCGCCGAGCTTGGCGGGTGCCATGAAGTCGAGGGTGAAGGTGACGGTCGCGGCCATGCGATCGGTGCGGCCGGATAGAAAGCCGCCGGGCAACGACTGTAGATCCGACAGACCAGCTAACACAGATCCGTGGCAAAAGCTGCGCGGGCTGACGTGGAGCTTTTTGATGCGGAGACCGATGACGGGTTTGCCGTCCACCAGGCGTGCATAGTAGGGGCCGATGACGTCAGAATAGTCGTCGGGGAAGTGCATGCGTTTGTAGTCAGGATGCGGAGCGGTCATGGGGTGATCCGGGGGGCGGCAATGGGGACAGCCACCCATCAAGCAGATTTACGGATCCATCTGAAGCCTTTCAGATCTGTGTTGGTTGCTCACTCCTGTTGTTCGCTATGTGGGTCCGCAGCTGGGCGGTGCTGCAGACCCCGCCGGACGGCTAGCTTACCACCAACCACGGTACCAGCCCCGATTGCCGTGGCGTTGGCCGGTCTGCTCGCGATCATGGCTTTCCTGCCAGATGTGCGACTCGGCCTGCTGTTGCGCACGCCGGATCGTGCCGCGCTCTTCGCGTGTGACAACGCCATCCGCTTTGGCACGGCGTTCCAGATCGGCGATGCGGGCCTGTTCGGCGCGCAGCTGCGCTGTCTCGCTCGATGTCAGCGAGCCGTTGCGCTGGCCGCGCGCAATCATGGCATCCTGATTGGCCTGGGTGTGATCGATGCGGCGCGTGCTGGTGCCGCCGCGACCGTAAGCGTCAACTGATGGCGTCGGCGTTACGGGCGCAATCACAACCTTTGGCGTGGGCTGCGGCGTTGGCGCCGTGCGGACCACTGGAGGCGTGCCTCCGGTGCGTGTGCCGTTGCCCCGCCTGGTTTCCTGCGCCATGGCAGCGGACGCGATCATGGTCGTTGAGAGGGCAATCAGCGTCGCTTTGAGCATGGTGCGGTTCATGGGTGGCTCCAGATGTCGTGCCGATCTACGCCGGCGTTGATCATGGGCCAGTGTTATCGTGCGCGAGTTGAACCTGTTCTGAACCTCACAAGTGCTTGTCATTCATGTTCGCGGCGCAGCTTCTTCTGCACACGTTCGTCGAAGCGGGCGACGTTGACGACGACGCGCTGGTGGGTGCCGCCACCGATCACTTCGCGTTCATCGCGGGCTTCGACTTTGAAGGTCAGCGTGCGGCCGTCGATGGCTAAGAGCTCGGACGTGGCAGTGACGCGCATGCCGACGGGGGTTGCTGCGGTGTGGCGTACGTCGAGATGGATGCCGAGGCTTTGATGACCTGCCGGGAGGTGCGCTTCGACGGCGTTGAGCGTGGCGGCTTCGATGAGGTTGATCATAACGGGGGTGGCGAGCACCGCGATCATGCCGCTGCCAACCTTCGGCGCGGTGTGTTCTGCCGAGACGATGAGGGTGGCCGTGCCGGCGAGACCGGGGCGGAGTTTGGGGAGAGAGAGCATGGCGGGCGCCTTTTGCAGGGTAGGCGCCGTTGTAGGGCGCTGCAGGCGGCGGCGCGAGCCAACATATCCGCGCACCTCTGCCGGCCTTCGCGAACAACTCCCCCCGCTCGCTTTCCCGGAATTTGACGCGCTTTTCAGCACGGCAAATATCCGGGATCTTTACCCGCAGCTTTTGCGCTGGCTGCCGAGACAACGCGTTCAAATTTCGAGAGGTAAAGGTCCCGGATATGCGACGCCCGCGTAGCGCGGTCGACGCATTCCGGGAAAGCAAGAAATTGGATGCGCTGCGTGCATCCCCCCGAAATCTTTGCTATGCGGGCGGCATCCGGACGCAATCGCTGAATGAGACACCTATGAGCACCATCCTGCAGAGTCTGCCCAAGGGGCAGAAAGTTGGCATCGCGTTTTCGGGGGGGCTCGATACGAGTGCGGCGCTGTTGTGGATGAAGCAGAAGGGCGCGAAACCCTATGCGTACACGGCCAATCTCGGCCAGCCGGACGAGGCCGACTATGACGAGATCCCGCGCAAGGCGATGGCCTATGGGGCGGAGAAGGCGCGGCTGGTGGATTGCCGGGCGCAGCTGGCGCATGAGGGGCTGGCTGCCATCCAGGCGGGCGCGTTTCACATCAGCACGGGTGGGATCACGTATTTCAACACGACGCCGCTGGGGCGCGCGGTGACCGGCACGATGCTGGTGGCGGCCATGAAGGAAGACGACGTCAACATCTGGGGCGATGGCTCGACCTTCAAAGGCAACGACATCGAACGGTTCTATCGCTACGGGCTGCTGACCAACCCGGGTTTGAAAATCTACAAGCCGTGGCTGGATCAGCTGTTCATCGACGAGCTTGGGGGGCGCGCCGAGATGAGCGCGTTCATGACGGCGAACGGCTTCGGCTACAAGATGAGCGCCGAGAAGGCCTATTCCACCGACAGCAACTTGCTGGGTGCGACGCACGAAGCGAAAGACCTTGAGAGCCTCGACAGCTCCATTCGTATCGTGGCGCCGATCATGGGCGTGCCGTTCTGGCGCGAGGATTGCGCGGTGAAGGCCGAGACGGTGCGCGTGCGGTTTGAAGAGGGCCGGCCGGTGGCGCTGAATGGCGTGAAATTTAGCGATCTGGTTGCGCTGTTTTTGGAAGCGAATGTGATCGGCGGGCGGCACGGCCTTGGCATGAGCGATCAGATCGAGAACCGCATCATCGAAGCCAAAAGCCGTGGCATCTACGAAGCGCCCGGCATGGCGCTACTGCACATCGCCTATGAGCGGCTGGTGACCGGCATCCACAACGAGGACACCATCGAGCAATACCGCATGAGCGGGATGAAGCTCGGCCGGTTGCTGTATCAGGGCCGGTGGTTTGATCCGCAGGCGATCATGCTGCGTGAGACGGCGCAGCGGTGGGTGGCGCGCGCGGTATCAGGCGAAGTGACGCTGGAACTGCGGCGTGGCAACGATTACTCGATCCTCAACACCGAGAGCGCGAACCTGACCTACAAGCCAGAGCGGCTGAGTATGGAGAAAGTGGAAGACGCGCCGTTCACGCCAGCCGATCGCATCGGCCAGCTGACGATGCGCAATCTCGATATCATCGATACGCGCGCCAAGCTCGGGATTTATGCGGACGCGGGCTTGCTGGCTGCCGACAAGAGTGCGGCGCTGTTCAAGCTTGATGACGGCAAGAAGTAAGTAGCGGCGTTCCCCGTATCACCGCAACGGCGACCAGCGTTTGAGGGGGCCCAAGAACGCGCCATGGTAGAGTTGGGCGTGCAGGACCAGCAGCATCAGAATGATCAGCAGTGAGGCGATCACCGTGTCGGAAAGAAAGTGACCGCCGGCGGCGATACGCACGAATGAGATGATGACCGTCACTGCGAGGGCCAACCAGAAGGCAAGCGGCCGCCAGCGTGACGGCACGATAAAGGCGAACACGAACAGGAAGGCGCTGGCGGCGGCCTCGCCTGAGACGAACGAGCAGCCCCAACTGCACTGATTGGTGACGACCCAAGCGGGCGTGAATTCTCGGGTGCCGCCGAATTCGATAATCTGGCGGGGGCGGGCACGGCCCCAGATGGGCTTGATGATGAGGTTGACGAGCGTGCCGGGCCCGAGCGCCATGGCCGCAGTGACGAACAGCCAATCGATCCAAGGCCGCGGACTTGGCCACCGGGCGAGGGCTGCGGGGCTCAAGCGCCACCAGAGGGCCAGCACGGCGAGGCCGATGCAGACAATCCAGGTCGTGCCGATGCCGGCGTTGCGGATGCCGACGACGGGCGCGGTATGGCCGAAAGCGAAGCCTTTGCCGGGTTCGTAGAAGAGGCGCGAGGTGGCGATGTCGAGGCCGGGGTTGAGCAGAAAAATGCCTGAGGCAATCAACAGAGCGGCGAGGCAAAAGGCAATGGGCCTATAAAGCGGGCCGTCGTCGGGGGCCAGTATGCTCTGGCTGCCCAAATCCGATGATCGCGATTGTTGCATGGTTGCTGCGGCCCTTCGGACATGTTCTTCAAGATTTCTGCGCCGATGCAGTTGTGCGCTCCAACCGCGTGGGCGTTCTTCGCCGTCGTGCGCGCGTGACGCAAGCGCGAACATCCGAGCGGTGATCTCTTATACAATCTCGGGACGCGCCTTGATTTGGCCGGAAAGGGCGCGCTTTCTGAAGGACAGTTCATCGAAGACCGCCGTAAGTTCGCACCATAGTGGGCGAGACCTCTCACGCCGCAGTCGCGACTTACAGTTGAGCACGTGGCTTCGCCGGGGACTGAAAAAGAGTTGTCAGATTCAATGTGGCTTCACCGCCACAGTTGTGAACAACTATTCATCACGCGGCCGTGTTTTTGACCATCGTTCTGGTGTAGGTCTTCCATGGGCATCAACCACTGGAGATGACTGCCGTGATGAAGAAATCCACTTGGACTATGGGCGTGTCGGCAGCTGCCGGTGCGCTTGCAATTTTCACTGTCGCTGCCACCGCGCAGACCACAGCACCGACGGCTCCGGCCGCTCCTGCCGTGACTGCACCGAAGGCTGCGGCACCCGCTGCACCTGCTGCTGCCACGAAAGCACCGGCGACACCGGTTGCACCGAAGGCTGCGGCTCCGGCCGCTGCTAAGGCCGCCGTTGTTGTCTGCAAGGGCAAAGACGAAGCAACCTGCAAGACTGAGGCGACCGCTTGCTCCTGGATTGTGCCGACGAAGGTCGACGCAAAGTCAGGCAAGGTCGACAAGTCATACTGCCGCCGCACGGCTGGCATTGCCAAGAAGGCGGCTGATGCCAAGAAGGCAACGACCGATGCGCTCTCGAAGGCTGGCGCTGCTGCCAAGGCTGCTGTGACCCCGGCTCCGGCTGCTGGCACGGCACCGACGGCACCTGCTGCCCCGGCCAAGAAGTAAGCGAGACGGCGCGTAGGCGTTTGACCGTTGAGACATAGAGAAGCCTGCCACATAAAGAAGCCTGCCCAGGGCAACCCGGGCAGGCTTTTTTTGTCGAAGACTGTCGTCGCGGATTTAATGTTTTTGCGGAGCAACCGGACGGCCACCTGGGCCGGTCTTCGAAGACGCCGCCAGAGGCGTGCCTGTGCGGACGGGGGTCGCAGTCGTGTTGCTCATGGCTGCCATCCGGCCGGAGAACAGCCAGTACACGAGGCCGCCCACGAAGCCGCTGGTGAGGAAAGCGATGAGCGGATAGTTGTTGGCGGCGATTGACCAGGCCTGCGAGGGTACCTCGCTTTGTAGCTGGGCGATGTAGCCGACTAGTGCGATCGCCATGCCGGCGGCGGTGTAGTAGGCCCAATCGCGCCAGCGGCGGGCTTCACCGAAGCCGATAGCCAGTAGCGCAAACGGTGCGGCGAAGATGGCGATCTGGGTGGCCACCGGCATTGCCAGGGCGAGCTTGTCGTTGGCCAAGTCGCCTTGCATGCCAGCGAGGTCGGACGGAGTCCAAGCGAACAACACCGTGGTCAGACCTGCGGCGAGGCACGCCAGCAAGTAGCCAAGGAGTACGCGAAAAATCAGGCCCATGTTTCCAGTCCTCTAGGAATGCCAACCGATTGGTTGCCCAAATTGTTAGCAACTTTTAAACTGCTTAGCTGCTGGAACTCAATGCCAATCGCGAGCGAGGTTAATGAGGCGACCGCGTTTAAAACGATGTTCAGACTATGCTTTCGCCATTTTCAGTGACGGTGGCGTTAGCGGTGCCCCTGTCACGGGCACGCAGCTTTGTGCTGTCGCTCTTGAGCTGACCGCAGGCGGCGAGAATGTCGCGTCCGCGCGGCGTGCGGACAGGGCTCGCGTAGCCGGCCGCGTTGACGTATTCGGCGAACGCTTCGATCTGGCCCCAGTCGGAGCAAGCGTATTTTGAGCCGGGCCAGGGGTTGAAGGGGATCAGATTGATCTTGGCAGGGATGCCCGACAACAACTTCACCAGGGCCTTGGCATCGGCGAGGCTGTCGTTGACGCCTTTGAGCATGACGTATTCGAAGGTGATGCGGCGGGCGTTCGACAACCCAGGGTAAGCACGGCAAGCGGCCATCAGCTCGGCGATAGGATAGCGCTTGTTGATTGGCACCAGTTCGTCGCGCAGTTCATTGCGGGTGGCGTGGAGCGAGATGGCCAACATGGTGGCGGCTTCGGTGCCCCAGCGCGGGATTTCGGGAACGACGCCGGAGGTTGAGAGCGTAATGCGGCGCTTGGAGACAGAAAGTCCGTCGCCATCGGCGGCAACGATCATGGCGCGCCGGACATTGTCGAAGTTGTAGAGCGGCTCGCCCATGCCCATCAGGACGATGTTGGTAATCTTGCGATCAGAGAGCGGCAGCAGGCGGCCGTCGCCGGGTGACGTGGCACCCCCTTTGGTGAACATGGGCCAATCGCCGATGCGGTCGCGCGCGAGCAGGATCTGGCCGACGATTTCCTCGGGTTCAAGGTTGCGGACCAGCTTCTGGGTGCCGGTATGGCAAAACGAGCAGGTGAGCGTGCAGCCGACTTGGCTGGAAATGCAGAGCGTGCCGCGATCTGCTTCGGGGATGTAGACGGTTTCGATTTCAGGTGCCAGCGCGTCGTGGCCGCGTTTTGGCAATCGCAGCAACCATTTGCGGGTGCCATCGACAGAGACCTGCTCAGACACGATTTCCGGGCGGTTGAGGGTATAGGCGCCGGCCAGCTTGGCGCGGAGGTCTTTAGAGACATCGCTCATCTGCTCGAATGACGTGACACCGCGCACATAGAGCCAGCCCCAGAGCTGCGCCACGCGCATGCGCCGCTGCCGCTCCGGAACACCCACCGCGCCCAACGCGTCGGCCAACGCTTGGCGATCAAGACCGGCGATGGTGGGCGCGGCAACGGTGGCCGCCGCCACGTTAACGTCGAATTCTGATTTTGCGGCCGGAGCGGTGCCGATCACGAGGACCATGGAAAGCGTGCCAACTTTTCTTAACGAGGCATCTGAGAAGCCCCGTTTACAGGCTTTTGAGCGCGACAGGAAGTCTCAGCGCCGGACAAATGCGCGCGGAAGTACCGAGAGTTGCTACGAAATTCGATTCAAATTGAAGGAATGAAATCAGCAAATTCGCAAAGCAATTGGGGCAATCCTGAACGGGTCGTGAAGCCAAGTGAGCGCTTTCGAGGAAAATTCGAAGGGGACCAGTGTTCGGGCACTGGAGCAGACCACACGCAGCGACGGTCAAGGCATCAACACAATCTGGCAGGCGGAGTTTCTCACAATGGCATCTCTTCTCGGAACTAAAATGATCGACAGCCTCATCGGCGACGAACAGGACCCGAACCTGATCGAAGCGAAGGCTGGCGACGACAAAGCAGTCGGCGGCAAACTCGATGACACCATCCTTCTCGGTGCTGGCAACGACTATGGCTGGGGCGACCGTGGTGCTGACACCATCTGGGGTGGCACGGGCAACGACGTGATCTACGGTAGCGTCGACAACGACACGCTGCATGGCGGTGTGGGCGACGATTGGGTTTCCGGCGGCAAAAACGACGACACCGTCACCGGTGGCAAAGGCGACGACACGCTGCATGGCAACACCGGCGACGACGTTGTGCGCGGCGGTTACGGCAACGACGTCCTGATGGGCGACGCTGGCAACGACATCCTGTACGGCGGCCGTGGCGACGACGTGATCAAGGGTGGGTCGGGCAGCGACTACATTCTGATGAGCGCCGGCAATGACCAAGTCTCGGGCGGTTCAGGCTTCGACGTGCTCGACTTCTCGATCATGAAGGGCAGCCTCGACATCAACCTCGGCAAGCACACCTACTCGGTGGGCAACGGTGATGCGCAACACAAAGGCTCGGTCTCGGGCTTCGAGCTGGTGGTTGGCACGCAGCATGGCTATGACCACGTCGTCGGCGACCGCAATGGCAACATCTTCGTTGCTGGTGACGGCGGCTCGGTGTTCCGCGGCGGTCTCGGCGCGGACCGTCTGGTCGGCGGCGACGGTGCCGACACGATGGTGATCACCAAGAAAGACTTGGCTGATGGCACCAGCGACACGTTCATGAACTTTCAGTTGGGCGTCGACAAAGTCGATCTGCGCGACATCGTGAAGGGTCATGCGGATCCGAGCGCTGACTTCCGCTTCATCACGACGCCAGGCTTTGACGGCCAGAGCGACACACAAGTGCAAGCCCTGGTGGGCAAGCAGTGGGTCAATCTGATCAACTTGGTTGGCGTGGACGGCAACAACGTTGGTGCCGACGGTCATCAGCTGAACATCCATGACTTCGGCATTCTGGCCTGATCGAACGAGATGACACAACAGTGGCCAGTGCGTCCGCGGAGGCCGCATGCGCTGGTTTGAGTTGGCGTCTTGGGGGGCACCTGGAAACGGGTGCCCCCGTTGTTGTTTTGTCGCTGGTTCGCATTTTATTGACATGGCCGTCGCATTGCCGTCCGACTGAGCACTCTTCAACAATCGCGAGAGGTGCAGACGTGCTCAAGCTTTATGGTGTTCTCAGATCGCGGGCGTCGCGTAACTACTGGCTGCTTGGTGAGTACGGCCAGCCGTTCGAGCATGTGCCGATCATGCAAGCCTACCGGTTGCCGAACCCGGACGCGGCGGATGCGCCGGTGCACACACGATCGCCGTCGTTTCTGGCGGTGAACCCGAACGGGCAGATCCCGTCGCTGGTCGATGGTGATCTCGTTTTGCACGAGAGCCTGGGCATCAATCTCTATCTGGCGCGGAAGTTCGGCGGGGCTCTCGGCCCGGTCGATGTCGCTGAAGAGGGGCAGATGATCCAATGGTCGCTATGGGCGGCAACGACGGCTGAGCCGCACACGATCCAAGTTCTTTATCATCGCATTGGCAAGCCGCCGGCCGAACGTGATCCGGCGATTGCCAATGCGGCAGTTGAAGCCCTGCGTGCGCCGTTTGCGGTGCTGGACAGCGCGCTTGCAAAGACGGGATTTATCGTGGGCAGCCGCTTCACGGCCGCGGACATCAACGTCGCCGAAGTTGTTCGGTATGCGATGCCAGCGCCGGAGTTGTTTGAGGCAGCGCCACGCGTGAAGACATGGCTCGCCGCGTGTCACGCACGACCGGCCTACAAGGCGATGATGGCGAAGCGCGAGTTGGAGCTGGTGTGAGCCATCGCCGTCCACTTAATCCGGCAAGCCGGCCTTGAGCATGCCCTCTCGAATATGGGCAATATGTTCGGGCAAGAGGTGCGGCACGGATGGTACGAAGTCCTTGCTGAACGTCCAATCCGGCTGAGCTTGGCGAGCGTGATCGGCATGCAGCCGTGCTTCATCCATCTGCCCGAGCTGGGCGAGTGAGGCTGCAAGAAACCGACGCGGTATAGGGAACTGGCGCGAGACCTGAACAATCTCGGCATAGCCGGTTGCTGCGCGGTCATAGCGGCCGAGGACATAGTTGGCCATGCTGAGGAAGTGCAGCGAGATGCGCGGCGCAAACGGATCGGCGCGGCGCAGCATTTCGCCTTCCTTGATGGCCTCTTCCGGGCGGCCGGCGGCGAGACAGACAGACGTGAAGCGCCAATCGGTGAAGTGCGGATTGCGTTTGCGGACCGTGCGATACTCGGCGTATGCGCGGTCGCGGCGCTGCTGGAACGACAGCACGTGCGCGTATTGGGCCCGCGCGATCTGATCTTCGGGTTCGATGCGCAGTGCAGTTTCAACCGACGTGAGCGCCTTTTCGAGCGTCTCGGGCTGCAGATACTCGCGATCAAACTGCATGGCCCACTTGGTTGTGTAGGTGCCTGACAAAAGCGCATGCGCCCGCGCGTAGTCGGGGTCCAGGCTCAGGCACTCGGCAATCAAGGTGCGGCACTCGTCCAGCCGCTTTGCGGTCGGGACAGGGTTACGCAGTTCGTCAGCAAACGCCTTGAAGCTTTCGACAGCGCGCAGGTAGATATCATGCGCCTGCCATTTTTCGGGGGGCTTGGAGCGGCTGCGTTCGCGTTCGGCGGCGCTGACTTGGCAGGCGAGGATGGGCGTGATGGTTTGCACCAGTTCGTCCTGGATCGAGAAGATATCCTCGATCTTGCGATCATACTTGTCGGCCCAGATATGGCTGCCGTCTTCGGCGTTGATCAACTGAGCGGTGAGCCGCACCCGATCACCGGACCGCCGGACGCTGCCTTCGAGGACATAGCGCACGCCCAATTCGCGGCCCACGACACGGACATCGACGGCCTTGCCCTTGTATTGGAAGGTCGAGTTGCGGGCGATGACGATGAGGTCATTGAAGCGAGACAGTTCGGTGATGAGATCTTCGGTAATGCCGTCGGCGAAATATTCCTGCTCTTTGTCGCCGCTCATGTTGTTGAACGGCAGCACGGCGATGGATGAGACATCGGGCAGATCGATGACGACGGTTTTGGATGCGGCGGTGCCGTTGGGACGAACGTCCGAGACTCTAAACTCTGGTGCGTCAGGGGGCAGCGTGCCGCCCTTGTAGCGATAGACGCGCACGGGCTGGCGGATGTTCTTCAGCGTGTGCTCGCCGGCATCTTCCCACTCGAAGTCCCAGAGACCGGCGACTTCGTCGTAGACCTTGCCAGAGATGGCGATGCTGCCGGGTTCGCAGATGCCTTCAAGGCGGGCGGCAATGTTGACGCCGTCGCCGTAAATGCGCGTTTCGTCGCTGACGACATCGGCTTGGTTGATGCCGACGCGGAACACCATGCGGCGGGACGGCTCAACGTCCCGATTGCGCTCGGCCATGACCATCTGCAAGGCAACGGAGAAGCGGACGGCTTTCTGGACGCTGGGGAACTCTGCGAAAATGCCATCGCCGGCGGTATCGATGACGCGGCCGCCGGAGTTGCCGACCATCGGCAACACGACCGCCTGGTGTCCTTTGAGATCATGGACGGTGCGCAACTCGTCCTGGCCCATGAGCGCGCTGTAGCCGAAAATGTCGGCGGCGAGGATCACGGTCAGGCGGCGGCCTTCGTCGGGATATAGAACTTGCGCTGACGTCATGGAGGGGGGCCCACAGCATAAAAGGAGGACACAAGCCCGCTACCCCGGGATGCCCTTCAAGGAACAGTCATATAGTACTCGATCCGTCGATTTAAACACCTCGCGAAACTGTGACGGCTTGGACCTGCGTCCAAGTGCACAACTGCGGCCTGGCATCGATGGTGTGCCGTACCCTCGCCTTAATCTACCTTGGCCTTAATCTACCTTGGCCTCAAATGACCATGGCCTCAATTGACGCCAAGGCACCACGCTAAAATCGCTTTCTGTGCATGAAGGCGGTTCTCGGCTTCGTCCCAGACCACCGATTGGGGTCCATCGATGACGGACGCCGAGACCTCATGGCCGCGATAGGCCGGCAGGCAGTGCATGAAAATGGCGTCTTTCTTTGCGCGGGCCATGAGCTGGTCATCGACGGCGTAGGGGCCGAGCAACTGCTTACGGCGCGGGGCATCGGCTTGGCCCATCGACACCCACGTATCAGTGACGACGCAATCGGCGCCGGCGACGGCTGCTTGCGCATCGTCGGTCAATTCGATCTTGCCGCCTTCGGCTTTGGCCCAGTCGAGGACGGCGCGCTCTGGGTTGAGCTGCGGCGGGCAGGCGAGGCGGAGCGTGAAGTCCAAACGCGTGGCTGCATGCACCCAGGACGCTGCGACGTTGTTGCCATCGCCGGCCCAGGCCACGGTCGCGCCCTGGATGGGTCCGCGATTTTCTTCGAACGTCATCAGGTCGGCGATGATCTGGCAGGGATGGGAGAGGTCGGACAAGCCATTGATGACGGGAATGCCGGCGTGGGCTGCTAACTCGGTCAAGGTCTCGTGGGCGTTGACGCGCAGCATCATGGCGTCACCGTAGCGGGAGAGGACTTTGGCGGTGTCGGACAGCGGCTCTCCGCGACCCAGTTGAGTATCTTTTTCGTTCAAGCCGATGGTCTGGCCGCCGAGCTGACGCATGGCGACGTCGAACGAGACGCGGGTGCGTGTCGAGGGTTTCTCGAAGATCATGATGAGGATCTTCTGGTCGATGTCGCGCGGCGTCAGCTCGGGTGGCGGACGGCGGCCTGAGGCCTTCATGGCGTGTGCCATACCGACCAGACGGCGCAACGTCGCGCGATCCATATCGGAGATATCGACGAAGTGCCGCGTCTTGGCGGCGGATAGTGTCTTGAGCTGCATGGCGGCTGCCTATCGGAACGGACATGCCGCACGATGGGATGATCCAGCGTGCGGCTGTGGTACTCATCTTATGCCTGACTATGCCTTGGCTGCGGCGGCCGGCTTCGGCATGCGCTTGAGCGCCTTGGATAGGCGCGCGACGGACTCAGTGATCTCCGCTTCGCTCACATTAAGCGGTGGCATGACGCGGAGGACGTTATCACCGGCGCTAACAGTGAGGAATCTTTCCGCCGTGCAGGCTTTCATTACGTCGCCAGCCGGCACGGCCGCCTTGAAGCGCACGCCCATCAGCAGGCCCGCGCCACGGATTTCCTCGATCATGTCGGGGAATTCGTCTTTCAAACCCGCCAGCTGCTGCTTGAAACGCAGGGCCATCTGCTGGACGTGATCGAGGAAGCCGGGTGAGAGCACTTCGTCGAGCACAGCATTGCCAACCGCCATGGCCAGCGGGTTGCCGCCGAAGGTCGAGCCATGTGTGCCCGGCACCATGCCTTTGGCGGCTTCGGCACTCGCCATGAACGCGCCGACGGGGAAGCCGCCGCCGATGCCCTTGGCGATCGCCATGATATCCGGCGTGATGCCGGCCCACTCGTGGGCGAACAGCTTGCCGGTGCGGCCGAGGCCACATTGCACTTCGTCGAAGATCAGCAGCAGGCCGTGCTTGTCGCACAGTTCGCGCAGGCCTTTGAGGCACTGGGTGGGTACGGGGCGGATGCCGCCTTCGCCTTGCACTGGTTCGATCATGATGGCGGCGGTTTCGGCGGTGACGGCTTTCTCAAGCGCGTCGTGATCACCGAAAGGCAGCACGTCGAAGCCGGGCGCAGGCTCGCCGAAGCCTTCGAGATACTTCTCGTTGCCGGCGGCGGCGATGGTGGCGAGCGTGCGGCCGTGGAACGCACCCTTGAAGGTGATGATACGCGTGCGTTGCGGATTGCCGTTGGCAAAGTGATAGCGGCGGGCGGTTTTGATGGCGCCTTCACAGGCTTCCGCGCCGGAGTTGCAGAAGAAAATCTTGTCGGCGAAGGGCGCGGCCTTGCAAAGCTTTTCGGATAACGTTTCCTGACCGGCGACGCGATACAGGTTGGAGGTGTGCCACAGCTTGGCGGCCTGCGCGGTCAACGCAGCAATCAACTTGGGGTGCGCATGGCCGAGCGTGTTGACGGCGACGCCGGACGCGAAGTCGAGGTAGCGGTCGCCGTTGGTGGCGATCAACCAGGTGCCTTCGCCGCGCTCGAACGTGACGTCCTGCCGTCCGTAGGTGGGCATGACGTGGGTTTCGGCGAGCGGAACCTGTTTTGTGGTGGCTGCTGTCGCTTGTGACTTGCTTGATTGTGACATGGACGTCGACCCTTGTTGGCCAATGAGGGTGCCAGAAAAAAATAATGCCGCGCTTTCGCACGGCATGCACGTTGAAACCTTCAGACGCGAAGGTTCATCGTCGCAGCCGCAGGCACGCGGGCGAACGTCGGCGTCGCAAAATTGATGTTGGTCCCAAGAGCATTGCATGGATATGCGGGCAGCGGCGTGCGCTGTCAATCAGCGGAATGGGCCGGAATGGCGAAATTAGCGTGCGTCGCCCGTCACATGATGGTGGGCAGGGGGCGTGGTATCCACAATCCGACTCGAAATTGCATTTAGGGGTGCGCAAGTCATCAACGCCCAATTTCCGGGACTTATCCGCAGGCGATTGTGGCCCTTGTGCCACGTTGCTCCGTCAACCCTTTGTTAAGATTCGGTCGAGGGTTGAGCCTGCTTCACTAGGTGTAGTATTTGTCTGCCTGTCGATCACGACATCTCGCGTGGTATCCGCGAGCCGAAGCTGACTTCGGATGTGTAAGCGTGATCAGTGTTCCTGCGCCGAACGTTTTTCGCGCAGCGTGTTCCGGACCGCGGCGTGTGCGCGTGTCTGTTGCGTCCCACAAAATCTGAGTTTGTCCACGGTCCCCGTGTGGTTTGAGCCGTTCCGGCGCAGCTTGTCTGTGCGGTCGTGTCTCTGCTGCCTCCCCGGCCGGAGGACTGGCGTCTGCGCGTGTGCTGCGGACAGCGGAGAAATATGATGCAAGCTGATGCCCTCATCTCCTGGACCGACGAACGGGTCGAGAACCTCAAGAAGCTCTGGCAGGAAGGTCTCTCTGCCAGCCAGATCGCTGGCCGCCTCGGCGGCGTGACGCGCAATGCCGTCATTGGCAAGGTCCATCGTCTTGGACTGTCTGGCCGCGCCACAACCAGCCGCATGAAATCACTGCGTCCACGCCGGCCAGCAGCGGCGACGCAAAAGCGTCCACAGCCGAAGGCGCGCTTTGCCCAGCAAGGCAACTCAGCGCTGCGTGCGCTCTACCAGGGCGATGCCGAGCCCTATTCACCACCGGTCGAAGAACTGGTGATCCCCGAGAACGAGCGGAAGTACATCACTACGCTCACCGATAGCTGCTGCCGCTGGCCGATTGGCGATCCGCAGCACGCTGATTTCCATTTTTGCGGCAAGGGCAAGGTCACCGGGCTGCCGTACTGCGAATTCCACGCGCGCCGTGCCTTCCAACCGCCGCAGGCGCGCCGCCGTGACATGCCGCAGCCAGCGCTGCCGCGGATCGTGGCATCGCCGGTGGTGCCCGAGACGCAAGACGCCTGACGCTCGACGCGACAGCATTCCGCATCCGGCAAAACGGCGGGGGCTGGCTGGATGCGGCGCATGAGGGAAGCGAACCGGGAGCCCGCAAGGGACTCCCGGTTTGTGTTTGTGGGTACGGCGCTTGCTTCCGGTGATCTGCAAAAATTATTTTCAGAATTTTTCAGACGCGAGCCCTCTGCAGTGCTCAGAGAGCGGGGATTTAGGGTCAAACGTCGTTAATTTTCATGCGAAAATGAGGGTTTTTCAGGCTTTTTGGGCAACGTCGGCATGTCACTCCGCGCTAGGCCCCCATTTTCCGGGGCTTTGTGCACCTAGGTAATTACCTAGCCGTCCCCGCGTCACCCTCGTGTGGTAGAGTTTTGCTATGATCCGACAGTTCCATCACAGCACATGCGCCGCTCAATCATACCGCTTGTCGGTCCAGCCGAAGACCGTGCGGGCTTCGATCTCCGCGATGTTCGTGGGCCGCGGGAATGGTTCAGGTGCGGGTTGCCCGGCGATGCGCTCGCGGCCTATTTCGGAAAAGAAGCGGTCGAGCCCGCCGGGGAGCATGAGCCAGAGGAATGTCATCGGTGCGTCATGCGGGTTCAGGAAGTGATGTTTGCGCCCGCGCCCCACGTAGACTGTGGTCCCTTTCGGCATCGGCGTTTCGACACCGTCGATGCGGGCAATGCCGGTGCCTTCCAACACATGGATGATCTCTTCGTTGTCTGGGTGGGTGTGTTCACGGATGAAGCACTGCGGCGCAACCGTTTGTGTGCCGAGCGAAAAGTTTGCCGCGCCACCGGTCATGGCGTGGTTGAGGATGTTGCGCACAAAACCATTGGCCGGCACCGGCTGCCAAAAGCTGGGGGCGTCTTCGGGGTGGATGACGAGGCAGGGGGCGGCGGTGGTGCTCATCGTACGATTTCCTTGTGTTGATCTGCCATCATAAGGATCCGCGACTCCTTATCCGCACGCATACCCGCATGACTGACACTTTATTCCCAGTACTTCGGTTTCCCGGAATTTGACGTGCGTTTCAGCACGGCAAATATCCGGGATTTTGACCAGTCGCAGTTGAGGCGCTGAACTGAATGTTCGGGTGGGGAAGATCCCGGATAAAAGCGCTGAAACGCGCTTTTTCCGGGAAACCGGAAGTTTGTGTATTGGCGCCGAAGGGTGCCAACCGGAAGGACGGAAAGATTTGGTTGCGGTGCAAGCTCACGGCCTTCTGTTGCGTTTCAAATCTTCATCGCTGTCCCACATCAGGAACTGGGGTCCAAGGGTCGCAATGTCGGGGGCGCCGATCTGCGTCATCACCGACGCAACTTCAGTACCGGCCTGCGTCAATGCATGGCGCGCACCCGCTTCACCGCCGGCCGTCACACCGTACAATGTCCAACGGCCGACGAAACAGAACCGCGCGCCCAGGCTCAACGCCGTTACAACATCCGAGCCGCGTCGGATGCCGCTATCCAGCATCACCGTCATCTTCTCAGCCACCGCATCGCGAATGGCCGGCAACACCTCAACCGGCGACGGCCCGCGATCCAACTGCCGCCCGCCATGATTGGAGACCATCACACCATCAACGCCCATGCTCATCGCGCGCTTCGCATCGTCGGGGCTCAGAATACCCTTGATCACAAAGTTCCCCGGCCACTGCGCGCGGATCCACGCCACATCCTCCCACGTCGACGGACACGGGAATTGCGTCCCCAGAAACTCCAGCACCTCACGCGGCGTCGCACCCTTCGGCGCATACTGAATCCAGTTGGACGCATTCAAAGCGTCGCCGGTGTAATACTCATACATCCACGTCGGATGCGTCAGCGCCTCAAGCTTCGCCGACAAGGTCGGGTTCATGGGCCGCCCGAAGCCGTTGCGCAGATTGCGCTCGCGGCGCACCTGTCCGGGCACATCCACACTCAACACTAAGGTCGAGAACTTGCAGGCCTTCGCGCGCGCCACCATGTCCCGCGAAATCGCGCGGTCGCGCGCCAGATACATCTGATACCAGCTGATGTCGGCAGCAACGGCCGCAATCTCTTCCATCGTCGCCGTCGCCGCGCCGGAGATGATGAAGGGCACGTTGGCAGCCTTCGCCGCTCGCGCCAGCATCACATCCGCGCCCTGCCGGAACAGCGACGCGCCACCTGTGGGCGCGATACCGAACGGATGCGCAAATGTCTGCCCGAACAGTTTCGTCGTTTGATCGGGCTTCGATGCATCCACCATGTAGCGCGGTACCAACCCCTGCCGCTCGAAGGCCGTGGCGTTGCGTTCAAGCCCGCGCTCGTCGTCGACGCCACCCTCGAGGAAATCAAACGCAATGCGCGGCACACGGCGTTTGGCGCGGCGGCGCAAGTCGTCGTAGTTGATGGCAGAGGTGATGGGCATGGGGACCTGGGGAAAGCGCGTTGTGATCCCCACCAGTCAACGCAAACCCGGAGACTGGGTCAAGCGTCCGTGCGAGAGCACCGCAAAGTGAGAGGTGCGGAGCACCGCAAATCGACAGGTGCGCAGCACCGAAGCGCGACCCAACATGGCTGGCTCCGACCTTGCGCGCATTCGTCCTCTCTTGCTCCCCGCTCGTGCACTTCTGCACGAACGGGGAGGGTTAGGGGCAGAGGCGAAAGTTGGCCGCTGGGCTCTCAGATGGATTGCGAGGTCGGTATTAGAGGGAGCGGCTTCACGGAAACGATTGCTTAAGCCTCAGCAACGCCGGACTTGCCCCGATTTCGTGGCGTGGTGTGATCTTGGAATCATGCATGCCACGCCTGCGCTTGAAGCTGACCCGTATTGCCCTCAGCAAGTCATGGTTCCTTGCGACGGTTCGGTGTAAGGTCTCCTTACAGAAAGTTAACGGCAGATCGCCACAATGGATTTGGGCAGGTCGAAGCGGGTTGAGATGGCAAAGGACGCGAGCACAGTCAGGTTGGTCATCTATCCTTCGGGCACCGACGAGGGCACCCTCACTGTGTCTGACGCGATGCAGCAGGTATTAGACCATTTCACATTGCTGGCCCGAGCTGAGGCGCGCGATCCGGCGTCGAATGCCAAGGTCGTGTGGCGACTTGAAAGCGCGACAACGAACAGCCCGTTTACGATCGAGGCGACGGCAGTGTCCTCGAACCCTGAGGTATCCGTTGTTCGCCAAGCGCTTCAGGCTCGTCGGACATTGTCCAATGACCTAGCTCGGCTTTATCGCGGGGAAGCCAAACCCGAATGGCTCGATGACATTGCCGAGGGTGCCGTGCGTCGAATTGTTGAACGCAGTCTCAACGGGATCGGCCGCACGGAACTTATAACCGAAGTAGGAAGCCCGCCGATTGTTCTCGACCAGCGAGCGGCACGACGCACTCAGGGCTATCTCGACATCCTGAAAGCCAAAGAAGCAGCCGAAGTCGAAGATCTGAGCCGGAAAGAGTATGGTGCCGTCGAAGGACAACTCGATAGCTTGCGCCCGTTCAGCAACAAGCCTGCAATCATGCTCAAGGAACGCTTGTCCGGTCGAATTGTTCCATGCGTTCTATCTAAAGACTTAGCGCAATCTATTGGTCAGCAACATCAATGGATTGAGGTGTGGAGCAATCGGCGTGTGACGGTTTCCGGTCTTTGCCACTATGACAAAGACGGCGCCTTGAGGCGCATCGATGCTCATGAAGTTGATCGGCACGTCTTGCGCGATGTACCGATCAGCGATGTTCGCGACCCGAATTTCAGCCGAGGCCTGACGTCGCAACAGCATCTCCGCCGCAGTTGGGGCGACGATCATGGCTGAGCTTCGCAAGGTGTACTGGGATTCAAATGTGTGGCTCGGCCTGATCAATGGCGACCCGAATAAGGTCCGCGCGGCGGAGTACGTCTACAATTCCGGCCGAGCAGGTACTTACGAAATTTGGACATCGACCTTGGCACTCACGGAGGTCTTTTACCTTGCGAATGAACTGAACCAACCTAAGCCGCTCGACGACTCCAACATCGACAAAATAGAAGAGATGTTTGAGCAGGATTTTGTCAAGCTCGTACCGGTCGACACGGAGATAGCAAAGTCGGCGCGGCGATTGCGTCGACACCATGCAGGTCTCAGGACGCCGGACGCAATTCACTTGGCGTCGGCTCTCAAGTGGTCAATCGGGACGCTGCACACATACGACGCAAAGGACCTGCACCCCTTCGACAATAAGCTGAAAATGAAGTCCGGCGACTTTCTGCGGATTGCGCATCCGGATGAGCCGTCTGCAGGCCCGCTGTTCGGCCAACCCCCGTCATAGTCGCTCGCGTTCCGACCGAGCGTACAAAAGAATTTGGGGAAACGCACCAATTCTTCGTTCCGCCTCTTGACACAATCGGTGGGAAATCGAACGCCCTTCAAATATCCAATGAATGGTCGAAACGGCTCAAAATCAACGATGCGAGCCGAGAAGTTTTGTGGATGGCAAACGGCCGTTGACCGCTCTTCTGCGGACATCCAACAAAAGCATTGAGCAAGCTGCTGCCCCTAACCCTCTCCCCGTGAAGGACGGGGAGAGGGGATTCCATCGTCACTCTCACCCCACACCCCCGGCAAATTCAACACCCCCCGAAACGCCCAGCCGCCGAGGCGAACTGGGTCGCTTGGGTCTAGGCGGAGGTTAGGGAGTTTTGCAAACACACTCGGCAGCGCCACATCCGCCACCATCGCCCGCGAGGCCCACGCGCCGGCGCAATAGTGCGGTCCCGCGCCGAACGACACGCTCTTCGTCGTGTCACGCCGCACATCAAAGGTGTCCGGCTCCACAAAATGCGCTTCATCCCGGTTGGCCGATCCATACAAAAAGAACACACGATCTTCCGGCGCAAACTCAATGCCATGGATGGACCACGGCTTCGCGACCCGCCGCGGCGTCATGCCGATCGGCGCAATCCAACGGCAGTATTCCTCAAACACCTGCAGCCAACGCGCGCCACCAGACTGCACCAACGCCAATTGCTCCGGATGCAACGCCAGCACCCAGATACAGCCCGCTATCGCATCGCGCGGCTCGTTCTGCCCGCCGCTGATGGCCAGCTTGATGTTGGCGCGCACGCTCTCCAGCGGCATGCCCGCCTGCAGCAGCACGCTCAGCAGACTATGGTTCGGCGTCTTGCGCACCACCGGCAGCATGTCGTCGATGCACGCATCGATCCCCGCCGTCGCCGCATGGCAGCGCGCTTCAATGGCTTTGTCGCCTGCATAGTTCGCAATGCCGTCGATCATCCCTTGCGACCACGCGTCCATATCTTGAAAGCGCATGTTGGTCAGTCCGGTGATGTCCTTCAGGCATTCCGCCGACAACGGCAGCGCATAGAGCTTGCAGAGATCGCCAGCACCCAACGGGGCAATGGTCTCCAGAATGCGATCCGCATGTGCCTGGAACTTCGCGCTCCAAACGGCCTTCACAGTCTTCGGCGACACCGCCGGGAAGAACGCCTGCCGCTCCGCCATGTGCGCATCGCCGTCCTTGCGCATCATGTTGTGACCCATCAGCGTATTCATCAGCCCGGCCGGCTGGTGCGAGCTGAAAACGTCCACGATCTTCTCTGCAACGAAAATGTCGTCGCGCCGCGCAAACACCGTGCCGGCCAACTCCGGCACAAACGCAATCGGCACCTCTCGCCTGAGCCGTGCATACGTCGGGTAAGGATCGTGCCAGAAGTTGGCGAGATCAATGTGGACGTGGGGGGCGGTGGACACGGTGTGGCTCGTGCTGTGAAGCATGCGCGCCAATGTAGGGCGCAATGGCGGAGCGCGACGACTTGGAAGTCCCCTTGGGGGATCTTGCGCCGGGGTCTGCGTGGATGTTGCGATTGAGGCAGCGCAATACGCCCACGCTCAATTCAGCACAATCAAATGATTACTCAGTGTCCGCGCCGGTGCGGACCCGGGCGGGAAATGCTTGGTGAGATGTTGGCCGACATGCTCGATGGCGGTTACGAACCCGTCCGTCGTCCGCCCAGCGCCGATATCCCCGGTCAGTTCGTCAACGATCTTCTGCCACGTGCCCTCGGGCACCTTGGTGTGAATGGCGCTGTCGGCGAGAATTTCCGCATAGCGTTCGGCGACCGAGACGAAGATCAGCACACCCGTGCGCCCGCTCGTGGTGTGCAGGTTCTGCACCAGGAACTGCTCCACGGCGCGCGCATGCGCACGTGCCACCAGCACCGACCGTGGCACCAGCCGATACCGCAGCGGGCGCGACGCGAGGATCGCCGACAGGCCAGCGAACACCGCCAGCTGAATAACAGCAATCCACTGCACGCTCATCCAGGTAAAGTAGATCAAAGGCCAGACGATCGCCAACGCAGCCAGTGCCGCCCACAGGAACGGCGCATAAAGATAGCTGTCGCTCTCCGACGCGACCACGGCGACGATCTCGCCCGACGTCCTCTCTTCCGCATGCACGATGGCCGACGAAATGCGCAGATCATCGGGCGTCGGGATGAACGTATGCGCCTTGGGCGCGTTGCGGGTGATCGTTCGCGTCGTCATGAATTTGTCCTACCAGCTGCCCGATGAACCGCCGCCGCCGAAATCGCCACCGCCACCTGAAAATCCACCACCGGAGCCGCCACCCGACGACCACCCGCCACCGCCGCTCCAACCACCGGAGCCGCCCCAGCCGCCGGGAATGACAATCACCCGTCCGTCACCCATGCGGCGGCGGCGCGCGGCGTTGGGGTTGGCATTGGCTGCGAGTTGCTGTTGTCGCGCTTGCTGGACGAAGTTCCAGATGAAGAACGCAAAGATGAGGCCAAAGATAATCAGCGGCAAGATATCGCCCTCGACGTTGCTTGGCCGCTTGAGCGCGCGCGCACGCTTCTTGACCTCTTCCGCGTCGCCAAGCAGCACATCCTTGATGTCGCGCACGCCGGCCTTGATGCCGGCCGGAAAATCACCACGCCGGAAGCCCGGCAGAATGGTATTCTGAATGATCGTGCTCGACATGCTGTCGGTCATCAACGGCTCGAGACCGCGACCGACTTCGATGCGCACCTTGCGATCGTTGGGTGCAATGATCAGCACAATGCCGTTATTGACTCCGGCCTGCCCGATCTTCCAGGCGCGCCCCAGCCGATAGCCGAATTCCTCGATCTCGTAGCCCTGCAGCGACGGCGCCGTGTAGATCACGATCTGGTCCGACGACTTGCCTTCCAGCTCTTTCAGTGTCGTTTCAAGCTCTGCGCGATCCGCCGCCGACAGGATCCGCGCTTCATCAACGATGCGCCCCGTCAACGCCGGGAACTTCGGCTCGGCTTGGGCAGAGGATGCGCCGACCAGAAGTAGCGCGAGCAAGACCCAGGCGCGGAGCAGCGCCGTCAGAAACTCAGAACCGTACTTAGGTCGCAGCAATCGAGCGCTCTGATCCAACCAATCGTCATGGCCGCGCAGGCGGCCACCCAAGCAAACCAGCGTTGAAGCGATCCTTGAAGGCACAAAAGACCCTTGGCATGTCTGCCCGACATCGAACGCGATCGATGCTGAAGCTTGCTTGGGTGGCCGCCTGCGCGGCCATGACGAACATTCGAATAGCCGCGGTTGGCTTTACTCAGTTCTTCTTCGCGCCGGTGCCGAAGTCGATCTTGGGTGCTTTGGTTTCTTCGACGGGGATGTCGAACGTCGCCATTTCCTTGGCGCTCTTGTACATGAACGAGCGCCACCAGCGGCCAGGGATGGTGGTGATCTCGGTGTTGTAGACGCGGACGCTCTCGATGTAGTCGCGGCGCGCAATCGAGATGCGGTTCTCGGTGCCTTCCAACTGGCTCTGCAGCTGGCGGAAGTTCTCGCCCGACTTGATATCCGGGTAGCGTTCGGAGGCCACGAGCAACTGGCGCAGGGCACCGCCCAATGTCGCCTGTGCTTCCTGGAACTTCTTCATCGCTTCTGGGTTGGTGACGATGTCGGCGGGGATCTGGACGCTGGTGGCCTTCGACCGTGCTTCAGTGACGCCGATCAGCACCGAGCGCTCCTGCTCGGCAAAACCCTTCACGGTTTCCAGCAGGTTAGGGATCAGGTCGGCACGGCGCTTATATTGGTTCTGCACCTCGGCCCACTTGGCTTTGGCCTCCTGCTCATAGGTTGGGATGTCGTTGACGCCGCAGCCGGCGAGGGCGAGCACGGACCCCAACGCGAGGATACGCGCAAATGCTGACACCATCGAACGAACCATCTGTGTACACTCCACCGCAGGGGGAAACCGATCCGCGATCCCTAAGGGCTGCCCGATGGTGGCGCAAGCCGGGCGGCATGCGGCGGGGTCCTATTCGGCCACCTTCGTTAACGCGTCTTTGCCGCAACCAAGATGATCGGCGGCCAACGCCGAGGCAGTCGACGACGTTTGCTTTACCTTGACTTCGTTCTGTCCGAGCAAATCTATAAAATCTGAGTATTATTCGCGTGTTAAGCGCGTTCGTCATGCGCTGACCCGGTGCCATGGGCGGGCGGTGTCGCCGGCGGCAATCACCGCGCCACCTCTCGTTTCGGACCTCACTTTGCCCAACCCTTGCCCAACCTTTGGAGTTTCTCGATGATGCTGCGTTCCTTGTCTGTTGCCGTCGCGTTGGCAGGCCTTGCGCCCCCGACACTCAGCGAGGCGCACGCTTTCGGCTGCGACGACCGCCGCGCGGTGGAATGCTACGAGAAAGTGACGACGCCCGATGTCTATAAGACCGTCAGCCGCCCGATTGTGGTTGCGCCAGCCCGCACGGAAGTGGTGCGCGAGCCGGCGGTCGTTGTGACCCGCACCGACCGGGTGCAGACGACCCCTGGCCGCTGGTCAGCCGAGCACGTGCCGGCCCAATACGGCTCGGTCGAACGTACGGTCATGGTCAAACCAGCGAGCGTGACCTACGCGATGGTACCAGCCCAATATAGCACGGTTCGCGAAACCGTTGTCGTACAGCCCGCATCGTATCGCTGGGAGCGGCAGATGGACCGCCATGGCCGCGAGACCCTGTGCAAGGTCGAAGTGCCGGCCATCACCCGCCACGTTGAGCGCGCGGTACAGGTCGCCCCGGCGACGCGTGTGGCCCATGCGGTGCCCGCCGTCTATCAGACAGTCCGCCAGACGGTACAGATCGCGCCGGCAACTGTTCGCAAGACCTATACGCCGCCCCACTATGCCACTGTGGACCGCACCGTGCTGGTGAAGCCG
>JANNEU010000246.1:0-2860 GCA_031379035.1 Hyphomicrobiaceae bacterium
CCGAGATTGGCACGGATGCGCGCGACGTCTTCCGGGCTTGCCTGATCGCCGGCGATCACTGCGGCCGGGTCACCGGGCGCGATGTAAAGCAGCGAAAACACGAATAGCGCAACAATCGCCATTACGGGGATGGTCGCGAGCGTGCGGCGGAAGATGTAGCCGAGCATGGGAGGGCTTGCACTCTGGCAGCGGACGAAGGCGACGCACGTATCCCCTCTCCCCATTGCTCTTCAGCAATGGGGAGAGGGTTAGGGTGAGGGGTAGCCGCTTGCGCGCGTTTGGTCATTGCGTTTCTGCCACCGGCACTGCACCGGCAAACACTGAGTACGCAGCTGCCCCTCACTCTGACCCTCTCCCCGTGAAGGACGGGGAGAGAGGACAGAACTAAGCCGACTTGGAGACACCCCAGAAGAAGGGCAGCGGGCCTTTGACCACGCCTTCGATCTTCTTGTTCCAGGCCTGATAGGCGAGGAACAGGCCGGTCGGGGCGTAAACCGCATTGTCCATCGCCGCCTTGTTGAGACGCGCGATGACGGCCTTTTCCTCATCAAGGTTCTTGGCGTCGAACCAGTTGGTGACTTCGGTCTCAACGGCGGGCACATCAGGCCAGCCGAACCAGGCCTTGTCACCGTTGGCGCGGATCGCCGTGTAGCTCGCCGGGTTGATGCAGTCGGCACCTGCGTGCCACGTATGGAACATGTTCCAGCCGCCAGCCGAAGGCGCATCCTTCTTGGCGCGGCGCGCACCAACCGTGCCCCAATCGGTCGCCACGAAATCGACGTTCATGCCGAGGCGCTTGAGCAGGTCTGCCGTCACATCGCCTTGTGCTTTGGCTGGTGCCAAGTCCTGGCCGACGACGCAGGTGACCGGTTCGCCTTTGTAGCCGCTCTCAGCCAGCAATGCCTTGGCCGCGTCCATGTTGCGCGGACCCTTGAGGATGTCACCGCCTTCTTCCGTGTAGAGCGGCGTACCCGGCGTGAAGAAGCCCGGCATTGGTTTCCACAGCGCGTTGTCGTCGCCGACCAAAGCACGCATGTAGTCTTCCTGGTTCATCGCCATGAGAACCGCGCGCCGCGCCTTAACGTTGTTGAACGGCGCGTGCAGATGGTTGAAGCGGAACGAACCGATGTTGCCGAGCGGATCGGAGATATCGACATTGATGTTCTTGTTCTTCCTGAGCACGGGCACCAGATCCGAGATCGGCGTCTCCCACCAATCGACTTCGCCGGCTTGCAGTGCCGCAGCTGCTGTCGCTGGATCGGGCATGATGATCCATTCGATCCGGTCGACCAGCATCTTCTTGCCGCCCGACAGCCAGTTGGACGGCTCGTTGCGCGGCACATAGTCGGCAAACTTCTCGAACACGGCTTTGGCACCCGGCACCCAATCGGCGCGCGCGAACTTCATGGGGCCGGAGCCGATGTACTCGGTGATCTGCTTGAAGGCGTCGGTCTTGGCGATGCGTTCCGGCATGATGAAGGCGCCGGGCGTATTGTTCTTGCCGAGCGCGAGCAGCAGCTTTGGGTACGGCTTTTTCAGCGACCATTTGAACGTGCGGTCATCGACGGCAACAAGTTCGTTCTGAATCGCGCGGAGCATCAGGCCCATGGGATCGCGCTGCGCCCAGCGATCAAGGCTGGCCACCACATCCTTGGAGGTAACCTTCTCGCCGTCGTGGAATTTCAGGCCGTCGCGCAGCTTGAAGGTCCAGACGAGACCGTCCGCCGATGTCTCCTCGCTCTCGACCATCTGCCGCTTGGGCACGAACTTGTCATCGATCCCATAAAGCATGTCCCAGACCAGCGCCGCGGCGTTGCGCACCACATACTGCGTGCCCCAGATGGGGTCGAAATTGGCGAGATTGGCCTGCGGTACGAATTTCAGCGTCTTGGCGGCGGCGCCTTGCGACAGCGCCGGCATGTAAAGTCCGGATGCGGTGACCAAGCCTGCGCCACCCAGGCCCTTGAGGGCGGTTCGGCGGTTGAGACCCAGCGAAGGCGTGCGCGTGCTTTTTGTCATCGAGTTCCCCGATAGCCTGGGCGTTGCGATCGAATGGCTGTTGAGCTCAGGTCGCCGCCGCCCTCCCTTGAACCGCGAGAAGGTGGCATTTCGTGCGGCAGGTGGCAATCGGGGAGATGGTGCAGAAAGGCATCTGGGACAGGCAGCTGCACAAGGTTTTAGCAGCATTGTCCGGGCACCGGAGATTGCGGTAAGCTGATCAGTGCAACGGGTGTTAAGTGCCGGCCTTAAAGCCAGCGTAGCCTTTGGCGCGGAGTTCGCAGGCCGGACAGGTGCCGCAACCATAGCCCCAAGCATGCTTGTGGGTGCGGTCGCCGAGATAGCAGGTGTGGGTGTGCTCAATAACGAGCTGGGTCAGCGCGTCGCCGCCGAGATCGCCGGCCAGAGCCCAGGTGGCGGCTTTGTCGATCCACATCAGCGGTGTGTGCACCACAAATCGCTGGTCCATGCCGAGGTTTAGCGCGACCTGCAGCGCCTTAAGGGTGTCATCACGGCAGTCTGGATAGCCGGAGTAATCAGTCTCGCACATGCCGCCGATCAGGTGTTTCAGTCCGCGGCGATAGGCGACGGCAGCGGCGAAGGTGAAAAAAAGCAGATTGCGGCCGGGCACGAACGTGCTCGGCAGGCCGCTGGCGTTGAAGGTGATGGCGGTCTCGCCGGTCAGCGCTGTGTCACTGACACTGCCGAGGACGCCGAGATCCAGCAGATGATCCTCGCCGAGTTTGGCTGCCCAGTGCGGGAAGTCGCGCCGCAAGATGCCAAGCACATCCGCGCGGCATTCCAGTTCGACGCGATGGCGTTGGCCGTAATCGAAGCCAATGGTTTCCACATGCTCGAAGCG
>JANNEU010000255.1:0-4397 GCA_031379035.1 Hyphomicrobiaceae bacterium
CGCACCTACTCTGCCGCCGAGCAGAACGTCGCTTACTCCTTTAATCAGTACTGGAAGGCCACCGTCGGCGCGCGCTTCGACAACAACAACGTCGCCGTTGCCACTGCCAGCCCCATCCTCAACCAGATGGGCCGCCGCACCGACGTCGCACTCCGGCTCGACTACGATTCTCAAAAAGACTGGGGCACATACGTTTTCGGCCAAGCCACCGTCAACAGATCCGGTGACCGCAACGCCAACAACCGCTTTGGCTTCGGTGCCGGCCTGCGGCTCAACGAAACCACCAAGGGCACCGCCGAACTTTCACACGGCAACGGCGGCATCGGCGGCAAAGTCGGCATCGAGCACAAGGTCGATGAGCGCCGCACATCCTATCTCAACTACGGCCTCGACCCCGACCGTACCGACATCATCACGCGCGGCGGCACGGGTGTGCTCACCTCCGGCACGCGCGAACGCTTCTCCGACAGCTTCTCCGTCTTCGGCGAAGAACGCTTGAAGCACGGCGGCGGCTTCTCCGGCCTCACACATGCCTTTGGCCTCGACTTCGTCCCCGTTGAACACTGGAAAGCCGGCCTCGTTCTCGAAACCGGCAAGCTGAGCGATCCTCTGCAAGGTGACCTCAAGCGCACGGCCATCAGCCCCAGCCTTGGCTATAGCCACAAGGGCCTCACCTACGCCGGCCGCTATGAATACCGCCACGACGACATCACCACCGTCGCGTCCAACAGCGTCCGCGATACCTACCTCACCAACAACACCCTGGTGAACAAACTCAACCTCGATTGGCGCTACATCGGCAAGCTCAACGGCTCCTACTCAACGTCCAATCAGGGCGACTTCTATCGCGGCAATTATCTCGAAGCAGTCACCGGCTTTGCCTATCGCCCCGCTCACAACGACCGCCTCAACGCGCTCTTCAAATACACCTACTTCTACGACCTGCCCTCGCCCGGTCAGCGCGCAGGCGTCGGTGGCGTCGGCGACTACTCGCAGCAAAGCCACGTCCTCTCCATGGACGCCGCCTACGATCTTACAACCTACGTCACCCTCGGCGGCAAGTATGCGGTCAAGACCGGCTCGATCAAAGACAACACGCTCAATGGCCCGTGGCTCGACAGCAAAACGCAGCTGCTCATCGGCCGCCTCGACCTGCACATCGTCAAAGAATGGGATCTGACGCTCGAAGCCCGCTCGCTCGATGTCTTTACCGCGAAGGATCGCCAAGCCGGCGCGCTCATCGCACTCTACCGTCACATGGGCGATAATTTCAAATTCGGCGTCGGTTATAACTTCACCAACTTCACTGATGATCTGACCAACCTCAGCGCCAACAACAAGGGCGTCTTCGTCAACGCCATTGGGAAGTTCTGAAGCCGCGCGCTGTCTATGTTCCCACTACCAGCGGCGCCGTTAGCCGGCGCAGCGTCGCGAGCGCGGACAAAGGCGTGATACGCCCGGTCGCCGGGTTGCTCTCCGTCGGCCGCCCGGCAATCGTCATCGTAAAGTCGGAGCTATCGGAGGTCACTTCAATCGTGTGTGTATTGCGCTGAGATGTCGGATCGGCCCACACTTCCACCTGGGTCTGATCCGGCCCGATCCCCGCGAGCGAAAGGGCCACGGCTACGTTGACGTTAGCCGGAAAGCCTCTGATCGCCTGACGCGCGCTGCCAGCGAACACGCACAGCGGCGCGATCAAGCCATCGACTGAAATGTTATTCTCCACCAGATGCGGCGCGCCTTTGAGGCCCGCAGGCGGTTTGCGCGTCACGATCTTCACCGAGCTGACGACCCCCTCCGACACCGCGCGCACCGCATCGAGCCCGAGCAGCGCGCCCGTCGGCACGATGATGCGCCCGCCGTGTTTGGCGGCCAGCTCAACCAGATCCATGTGATCAAGCATCTGCCCAACGGATAGCGGAATGAAAATGCGTCCGCGTGTGAGCGCACTTACAGCGATGGCGCGGAACACGGCTTTCGGCGCGCATTCAACCACCACGTCAGCGAGTACGCCCAGCTGATCAATAGCCACGAGCTTTGGCTTTTGCTGAAAATCTGCGAGCGCGCGCCCGGCTTTCTCGCCATCCCGCACCGCGACGGCGGTCAGCGTGAGCCCCGGCACACGCCCCGCATCAAGCGCCCGTGCCACAGGCAATCCAATCGCCCCAAGACCAGCGATGGCAACCGAAGTATACAAACGAGAAGACATTGATTTCAAAGTTCCCTGGTGGCAACACTTGCCATGTTGAACGTCGCCCTCCATGTTTGCAAAAGCAAAGGCCCTCGTCTGTAGGGCATTTTTCGACTTCGCACCAAAACGACCAAAGGCCATGGAAAACCTCGATCGAATTACACAAAGCCCCGAAATCATGGGTGGCAAGGCCTGCATCCGCGGGATGCGCGTGACGGTCGGCATGATCGTGGGCCAAGTCGGGGCTGGCCGCAGCATCGAGCAGGTTCTGGCAGACTACCCATATCTTGAGCACGAAGATGTTTTGCAGGCGCTGACTTACGCCGCATGGCGCGCGGAAGAACGTGAAGTCGTGCTGGCGACTCCATGAAACTACTGATTGATATGAATCTATCACCTGCGTGGGTACAATTCCTCGATGATGCCGGATTTAATGCGATACATTGGTCAACGATCGGACCACCCAACGCTAGTGACCAAACCATATTCGCCTATGCCAAAGCATCTGATCTAATTGTTCTCACCCACGATCTCGACTTCGGCGCAATCTTAGCTGCGACTGGTGGCGATAGACCAAGCGTTGTACAAATCCGGGCGGACGATGTCCGTCCAGAAACCATAGGCATTCAGATCGTCACTGCTTTGCGCCAGATGGCAGTCGAACTTGACCTTGGTGCCTTGCTGACGATCGAGCCTGCCAAAACGCGGCTACGACTTCTGCCGCTAAAGACGCGACGCGGGTAGCTTTTGAGGCGTGCTAATCTCGAATTCGGAGTTCTCCATGCCCCGCCGCATCATTGACATTTCAGTGGCCATTTCCGCAGGCATCGCGTCGGATCCGCCAGGGATGGAACCAAAAATCCAGTACGTCGGCCACAAGGAAAGCGCGGCACAGGTGTGCACGTACTTTCCAGGCTTGAAGCCCGAGGACCTGCCGGATGGCGAAGGCTGGGCCATGGAGCGGTTGGATATCACCACGCATAACGGCACGCACGTCGATGCGCCCTATCACTATGCATCCACCATGGATGGCGGGAAGCGAGCGATCACCATCGACGAAGTGCCGCTGGAGTGGTGCTTCCAGCGCGGCGTCAAACTGGACTTCCGCCACCTTGCCAACGGCTATGTCGTCAGCGCCGCCGAGATCGAAGCAGAACTCAAGCGCGTCGACCACAAGCTGGCGCCACTCGATATCGTCGTCGTCAACACCGCCGCCGGTGCGCGCTATGGCCAGCCTGATTATGTGCCGACCGGTTGTGGTATGGGCCGCGAGGCGACGCTGTACCTCACCTCCCGTGGCGTGCGCGTCGTCGGCACCGATGCCTGGAGTTGGGATGCGCCGTTTGGTTACACCGCGCAGCGGTTTGCACAAAGCAAAGATGCGTCGATCATCTGGGAAGGCCACAAGGCCGGCCGCGAGATCGGTTATTGCCAGATCGAAAAACTCGCCAATCTCGATAAACTGCCGGCGACAGGGTTCATGGTCTCCTGCTTCCCTGTGAAAATTGCCAAGGCCTCCGGCGGCTGGACCCGCGCCGTCGCCATCATCGAGGATTGATCGTTTCATGAAACTCGCGACTTTTCAGACAGCGACGGGTACCGCCCGCATCGCCGCCGTCGATACCACGCGCGGGCAGTTGCTCGATCTGGCGACGGCCCATGACATCGTCGCACCGCGCCTGCCGGTGCATGCTTTCACGGATATGCTGGCGCTGATCGATGCAGGCACGGCCGGCCTCAAAGCCGCGCAGGAATTGGTCTCAGCCTGGCCAGTGCAAGCGGCCGTTCCGCTCAAAGATGCAAAGTTGCTCGCACCGATCCCAGAGCCACGTCAGGTGCGCGACTGCATGGCGTTTGAGCTTCATCTGCTGAACGCTTTCAAGCAGGCCGAGGCGCGTTCAGGCGTCAAGCGCACCATCCCGCCTATCTTCTACAAGCAGCCGATCTACTATAAAGCCAACCGCTTCAGCACCAATCATCCCGACGCCGACGTGATCTGGCCCGCCTATTCCAAGCACATGGATTACGAGCTTGAATTCGCCGCCGTCATCGGCAAGACCGGCCGCGACATCGCGCCTGAGAACGCGATGACCCATATCTTCGGCTTCACCATCTTCAACGACTTCTCCGCCCGCGACGCACAATTGGCCGAAATGGGCGGCCAGCTCGGCCCTGCCAAGGGCAAAGACTTCGACGGTGCCAACGC
>JANNEU010000277.1:0-3576 GCA_031379035.1 Hyphomicrobiaceae bacterium
GATAGATTCAGCATTCTCTCAGACTGTCACGCGCCGATTCATGCAATCGCCCTGGCCTTGCGCCGACGTAGTGGTTGGCGCCAAGTTTCTTTGATCACCTGCTAAAACACGCCTTGGTTGTGTTGTTTTGCCGTGCTGTGCACCTTCGATAGCTTTTTTCAACAGATGGTCCAACGCGCCCTTGGCTGGGGACAGCCGCCTCTTCCGACCCGTTCGGCCGTTGTGGCGACAGCGCGTGGAAAAGGTGGCGGTCCCCGGTCTCGCCCTCGTTGACTTTTGGGGGCTGAAACATCATACAGGCCCTCGAAACGCTCGGGAACGCAGGTTCCGGGGCGTGAACATCGCTGTCCGAGGCCAGGTTTAACCTGAGGATGCCGCAGACCGGGCATCTGCTAAATCTGCTGACCTTCTGGGTCGAAGCAGAGCCGTAGGGCGCGGAAAAACGAAGGAAAACAAATATGTACGCTGTCATCAAGACAGGCGGCAAGCAATATCGCGTCGCTGCCAATGATGTGCTGGAAATTGAAAAAGTCGTCGGCGATGCCGGTGCAACCGTTGAATTCAAGGATGTGCTGATGGTCGGCGGTGACGCCGGCACCAAGATCGGCGCGCCGTTTATCGCCGGTGCCACAGTGACCGCCGAAGTTGTGGAACAGGGGCGCGGACCGAAGGTGATCGCCTTCAAGAAGCGCCGCCGCAAGAATTCGCGCCGCAAGCGCGGCCATCGTCAGGAACTGACGACGGTGAAGATCACCGGCATTTCGGGCTAATCGGGCACATTCTTAGTTGATCGCGCTTCTGATTGGAAAACCGCCAGATTATTTCTTGGCACTTTTCCGGAAGCGCTCTGCAGCAGGACAAAAGACCATGGCACATAAAAAAGCTGGCGGCTCGACACGAAACGGTCGTGACAGCAATCCAAAGATGCTCGGCGTGAAGCGCTACGGCGGCCAGGCGGTCGTCTCGGGCAATATTCTCGTGCGTCAGCGCGGAACACGCGTGCATCCAGGCCAGAACGTCGGCATGGGCACGGATCACACCCTTTTTGCGACCGTCAACGGCACCGTCAAATTTGCCACCAAACGCAACGGCCGCGTGTTCATCTCAGTAGAACCCGCAAAACTTCAAGCAGCAGAATAGCCGGCAGGCTTCGCCAAGCCCTCCGGTTCCACCAGAACCGGCGGATTGACGCGAAGCCCCAAGCCTGCTGCGCCCGACCAGGGTGCTAAGCAGGATCAGGCTTCCAAGCACTCCAAAGGGGACGGTGGTCAGACCATCGTCCCTTTTCTATTGGAGTGCGCCCATGCCCTCTCTGGCCATGTTTCCGATCCTGACCCGCGACGACGTGTTCCGCATCGAGACGCCCCACCTCTGGCTGCGCTGGCCGCGCGCCGAGGATGCCGTCGGCATGGCAAATTGGGTCGGCGCTCAGGAAGTGGCGACGATGACCTCGACGTTCAAAGTCGGCATGACGGTGGACGAAATCGCCGCCCGCCTGGCGGTGGCGCGAGAGAGCAATAAGGCCGGCAAGGGTATTGCGTTCGTGCTGACGCCGAAGGGCGAAGACGCACACGCCATCGGCATGGCCGGCGTTACATTTAGGCCCGATGGCGCGTTGGAACTCGGCTATCATCTCGATCCCGCCTACTGGTCGCGCGGGCTGATGACGGAAGCCGTGACGGCGCTGGCCGCGCAGGTCTTCGAGTTGTCAGCGGCCTGCAAGATCGCCGCCAGCGTGCGGCCGGACAACCATGGCTCCATCAAGGTGCTGACGCGCTCCGGCTTCGTCTCGATCGGCGGTGGCGAACATGAAAGCCCGCTCTACGGCCGCTATATGGTCCGGCACTTCGCGTTGGCGCGGCAAAAGCCATCGGCGCTGGCGCAGGCACACCTGCGCTTCGGCTCTGGTGCGGCGGTCGCGGTGGCGCATGATCTGGCCGGGCTGGTGTAGCAATGGGCGATAAACCTGCCTTTGTGCTGCGCCCGCTCGAGACCGGCGATGCGCCACGCATTGCCGAGCTGATCAGCGACTGGGATGTGGTGCGGTGGCTCGCGATGCCACCGTATCCGTATGCCGTGTGCGATGCTGAAGAGTTCATTGCGGGCAGTGCCGCGCCGCTGCCGGAGGGTTGTCGCACCGAGGCGATCGATGTCGGCGGCCAGCTTGTGGGCATCGTCAGCATTGATCTGCGCGCCGTTGGGCACAATCTGGGCTTCTGGCTAGGGCAGCCCTTTTGGGGTCGGGGCATCATGACGGCGGCGGCAACGGAGTTAGCGCGCGACTTCTTTGCCATGACGCGGCAAGACCGGCTCACGAGCGGCTATTTTTTTGGTAACGATCCGTCATGGGCCATCCAGCGGCGGCTCGGATTTCAAGTGGCCGGCGAGGGCCAGCTGTTCAACCGCCCGCACGGCAAGCATTTGCCGCATGTGGAAACTACGCTGAGCCGGGCGCGGTGGGAGAGTAGGGCGCAATAGCGTAGCGTATTGCGCCATCCGTGGCGTGATCGTTATGTTTCGCTTTCTCGCCGGTGACGGCGCAATACGGACGCGAAGGGCGTCCTATTGCGCCCTACGGAGATCGCGAATTGTTTCAGCGATGGCGTTGAGCTGGGAGTTGCCATGTCAGAAGCACAGATCGACACCCGCGGCACGATTGAGGTCGAGGCATCGCCACGAAAGTTGGCATTGATCGTACTCGGCGCGTTGGCGTTTGTCGTCGCCGGCTATTTCATGACACTGGCGACGGTGGACACACCGCGCTATTCGGCGGCGCTGATCCGCTTGCTCGGTTACGTCGCGATGGGCTTTTTCGGGTTGTGCGGGTTGATCGGTTTGTGGCGGCTCATGACGCAACGGGGGCCAGTGATCACGATGTCCCCGGCTGGCTTCTGTGACGTGCGCGTCAGCCAGAATATTGTGCCGTGGCCGGCGATCGCCTCGATCGGCACGTGGACGCACTCGGGACAGCGGATCATGGTTCTGGGCTCAAGCCCGGTGAGGAAGAGAAACTGAAACTGTCGGCGATTGCGCGGATGTCGCGTAGCGCGAACGCGCGGCTCGGAGCGGATGGGCTGGCGATCGCCGCGCAGGGGACGAAGATCAGCCACGACCGCTTGATTGCCGCCACGTCGGCGTATGCGCATGCATATGCGGATGGTTAAGACGCAGCGGCGCTGAAACTGCGCGCAAATTCCCTGGCGGGGTTGCGCGCATGGGCGTAAGGGTCGCCATCCGCGCTGGCCATCACCGCGATCCGATTGTAAAATTTCTCGGCTGAGCCGAAGTTGGCAGCCGTGAGGCAGACGAAACGATATGACCGCCACCGCACACAAGAGCCCCGCACTCGTCACGGCTGACGAATTCCTCGCCTCGACCACACGCCTTGGGCCGGGCAAGCACCAGCTCATCGACGGCGTTATCGTTGCCATGGCACCTGCGAGCCCGACGCATGGGACCGTTCAGGCACGACTTGCGTATCTTCTTCAGGCACATTTCGAAAAGAGCGGGCTGCCCTGCCGGGTGATGACGGAAGCCGGCGTGAAGCCCCGCGTTCGTGGACGCACCAATGTGTGC